>JBBPYO010000197.1:0-2350 GCA_038199845.1 Flavobacteriales bacterium | reverse complement strand
CCAAACGTTTAAAGGCAAATTTCAAACTCTGAATATTGCCCGCACCGTAATTGATGATGACGATCCCCCCTGCTTTCCCCCCAACCCCCGAAGGGGGAGCTGTGTTACTTGCGGAAGCATTGTTGCTATTTATTATTCCATTCATTATAAAATTCTATTTAGGTTTAACCGTGTACTTAGAATTCCCCCTTTTGTCTCCGACGAGGAAGGCAGGACGAGAGGAAGACATCTTTAGGGGGATTACAGCATTCCTTTCGTACTCGGTAGCCACATGCGTTCGGGGTCGCGTTTTACGGCCATTTTTATCGCTTTCGCGAAAGCTTTAAAGATCGCTTCGATTTTATGATGTTCGTTGGTGCCATCCGCTTTTACATTTAGGTTGGCTTTTGCGCCGTCTGTAAAGGATTTAAAGAAATGGTTGAACATTTCTGTTGGCATTTCCCCTATTTTCTCACGTTTAAATTCGGTTTCCCAGACCAGCCAGTTGCGGCCGCCAAAATCGATCGCAACCTGCGCCAGGCAATCGTCCATAGGTAAGCAGAAACCGTAGCGCTCAATGCCCAGTTTACTGCCCAGCGCTTTGCTGAAAAGTTCGCCGAGCGCGATCGCGGTATCTTCGATCGTGTGGTGCTCATCAACTTCCAGATCTCCATTTACTTTAATTTCCAGATCCATTGCGCCGTGGCGAGCCACTTGGTCAAGCATGTGATCAAAAAATGCCAATCCAGTGTCTATTTTGCTTTTTCCCGTTCCGTCAAGGTTCAGTTTAATGTAAATATCGGTTTCATTTGTTTTTCTGGAAATTTCTGCGGTACGCGATTCTAGTTTTAGAAATTCGTAGATCTCCTGCCAATCGTTACTTTCCAAAGCGATAAAATCATCGATCTCACCACGGTTGGTTGTGATCTCACCTTCGCCTAAATGCGTTTTGTCATCAATAAAAATACCTTTGGCGCCCAGATTTTTTGCCAGTTCCATGTCGGTAAGCCGATCACCGATCACAAACGAATTTTTAAGGTCATATTCTTCTGTAAAGTACTTTTGCAGCAATCCGGTTCCGGGTTTGCGGGTGTCGGCATTTTCGGCAGGAAATGTTCTATCGATAAAAATATCTGTAAAATAGACGTCTTCATGTTCAAAGGCTTTCATGATAAAATTATGAACCGGCCAAAAAGTATCTTCTGGAAAAGATTCCGTTCCCAGACCGTCTTGATTGGTGATCATTGCGAGTTCGTAATCCAGTTCTTTCGCGATTTTACCCAAATAGGTAAATACTTTCGGATAAAAAACCATTTTGTCAAACGCATCGATCTGTTCATCTATCGTTTCCTTGATCATGGTCCCGTCACGGTCTATAAAAAGTACTTTTTTCTTGTTCATTTTTATTTTTATAATAATTTTATTTTTAAACCTACAAGGAGTTCCGTAGCTAGGCTTTGCAGGTTTTAAATGAGCCTTAAATAGTTATCTTATTCATTTAAATAAATCCGAATGTGAACCTATCCTCACCAGTGTAATTTTATCCGGATTCTCAATCTGAATCCAGATAATCAATAAATCAGGTTTAATGTGCACCTCAAAGTGATTCTTGTAATTACCGACTAATTTGTGGGGTTTCAAAATTGCGGAAACTCCCTCAATTCCGTTTTCCTGCAGTTGTTTTACGAATACTTTGACCAACTCATAGTCTGTTATTCGCTTCTTAATTTTCTTTAGATCCTTTTTAAAGTGTGAGGTAATCCTAATTTCATACATTCTTAAATTTTTTCGAAGAATGAATGGAAATCATCTATAGATTCTAAATCAGTTTCATCTTTGGCTTCTTTTAGCGCGGCAAGGGTAGTTGCATTCAGTACCTTACCCACGTCTTTTTGCAAAACCATTTCAATATAATTATTTAAGCTTCTGTGATCTGCTTTGGCCTTATCCTTTAAAGATTTTAGCAATTCCTGATCAAGTCTTACCGCTGTTTGAATTTTAGTTTTCATAATATGATTTATAAAATAAAAATAACAATCTGTTATACAAATATACTACAAATAAAATGTTCATTTTTCTCAACTTTTTCTCCTTTCTATTGAGTGCGAAAAACCTGTTCAATCGTCAGTGTTATCAACTCAACGCATTCAAAACTTCAATCAGTTTTTTATTTTCCTCTGGCGTTCCTACCGTAAAACGCAGCGTATTTTCACAAAGCGGTTGTTTGCTTCGGTTACGCACTACGATTCCACGTGACAGCAATTGATCGTAGCGCTTATCTGCATCGTCTACTTGAGCGAGTATAAAATTGGCTTCGGAAGGGTGGATTTTGACCACAAAAGGGACGTTTTTGAGTGTTTTTTGGAGTTTT
>JBBPYO010000196.1:0-4100 GCA_038199845.1 Flavobacteriales bacterium | reverse complement strand
TGCATAAGAAAGTTGTTTTACAATAGATTGAAATTTAGGAATACCCTTTCTTAAATCAAAAGGAATCTTAATCAAAATCCATTTATAATTGAAAGTTGACCTAACTACCGGAAAAGCAATAAGTTAATCACACTTTTTTAGCGGAATCTCAAGATAATATTTTATGCTGCTTCCGTTTAATTCAATGTTATTTCTAAATTTTCTCTTGATCTAGATAAACCTTTTAAAAACAAAAAACCGTTTCATATCTATGAAACGGTTTTTACTTTCAAACTAAACTAGTTAGTCTATCTATTATTAGAGTCGCTTTGTCTCGATTGTCTTTTACTATCGAAGCGTTTGTTGGGATCTCCGGCAATTCTTTTCCGATTTTCAGAACTACTGCTTGTCCTTGGTCGACTTTGAGATGATCTAGGCTGACTTCTAGGATTTTTTGGGCGTCTTTCTTGCTGTGGTTCATTGTCGTCAGGACCATCCACAAGAAAGGGGTGATCTGTAACTATATCAAGTTTCTGCTTGATAAGTTTTTCAATATCCTTCAAGAATGGACGCTCATCATCAGCACAAAAAGCAAGCGCAGTACCACTTGCCTTTGCTCTGCCGGTTCTTCCTATGCGATGCACGTAGGTTTCAGGTACGTTCGGAAGATCGTATTGCACGACCAGCGAAAGTTTAGAAACATCAATACCACGAGCTGCAATGTCAGTCGCTACAAGAACTTTTGTATCACCATCTTTAAAGGCACTTAGCGCTTTTTGACGGGCAGTCTGTGATTTGTTACCGTGAATTGCGGCAGAATTTATTCCTGCTTTATCCAGTAATTTCACGATTTTATTAGCTCCGTGCTTGGTACGGGAAAAGACAAGTGTTGAATCAGGCTTTTCGGTATCTATAAGGTGTGTAAGCAATTTTACTTTACTATTTTTGCTTACAAAATATACCGCTTGATCCACACGTTCTGCAGTGGTTTGCTCGGGTTCTATAGTTATACGTTCAAAATCGCCCAAGATCTTTTTAGAAAGGTCAATAATAGACCGTGGCATTGTTGCCGAAAAGAACAGGGATTGCCTCTCTTTTGGAATGATCTTGATAATTTTTTTGATGTCGTGAATAAAGCCCATGTCCAGCATTTGGTCGGCTTCATCAAGTACAAAAAAATCAATATCCTTGATATCTATATATCTCTGGTTAATAAGATCTAGCAATCTACCTGGTGTTGCGGTAAGAATGTCAACACCATTGCGCAGGGCTTTCACCTGAGAGCCTTGTTTAACACCACCAAAGATCACCGTGTTTTTAATTCCGGTATATTTAGCATATTCTGTGATGTTATCGTCAATCTGAATAGCCAGTTCACGGGTGGGTGTAATAATAAGGGCTTTTATTTTTCTACTGCTTTTACCTGGTCCTATCGCATTATAAATTTGCTGCAATATAGGAATAGTAAACGCTGCCGTTTTACCGGTCCCAGTCTGTGCGCTGCCCAGCAGATCTTTATTTTTCAGTAAGATGGGTATTGCTTGTTCTTGAATGGGAGTAGGATGGGTGTATCCTTTATCGGCCAGAGCCTTAAGGATGGGGTCTATAAGACCCAAGTCTTTAAATGTCATAAGATTAAATAAGAGGCAAAGGTAATATAAAGTTAGGACATGGTATGTTTTAGTGCGTTATAAGAACTAAAATGGCCTGATTCGCTTAAAAATCAGGCCATTTCTATTAAAAATTCGATCAATTTAGCTATTCAGCCATTTGAAATTATGATCTCGCTCTGGTACTTTAATCCGTTGCGAAATACGCTCTAAACGCTGTGGAAGTGCCATAAGATAATCACGAGCCTTTTCAGCTGAATCGTTCAAATCCCTGAATTTATCAATCTCCCAATCATCTATAAGTGATTTTAAAATATTGATATAATCGTGCGTGGTGTACACCATAGTGCGCTGTGCGGCATCAGAGAAATCTTCCCATAGACCACCTATGCTTTGTCCAGATTCTCTCAAGAACATGGCTGGCATCACAATTTTCTTACGCATCATATCCTCAAAAGCAAGCATCATTTCACTGGGATCAAGCTCAAAGATCCTACGTACAAATTCCATATAGGCCGTAGCATGTCTAGCTTCATCATTAGCAATGGTATTGCAGATCTTAGCCAGTTTTTTATTTCCCGCTTTCCGCGAAAGGGTTCCTACCCTACGGTGGGAGACATTTGTGGCCAGTTCTTGAAAACTTGTGTAGACAAAGTTTTTGTAAGGATCAACGCCAGTTCCTATATCAAACCCATCACTAATAAGAAATTGTGTCGTTACCTCCATTTCGCGCATATTAACGCGGCCAGAAAGATATAGATAACGGTTTAAAAGATCGCCGTGACGGTTTTCCTCTGCGGTCCAACCGCGTATCCACTTTGCCCAGCCATTGCCATTTTCCTGATCAATACCCTGCACGCTCATGAGCCAGGATTCATAGGTGGGCAAAGCTTCTTCCGTGATTGTATCACCCACTAAAACAGTAAACAGATCATAATCCATCTCGCGGGCGAGTTCTTGTATTTCCTTCACTTCCTCAATAAAATTGGGACTAGAGGATTCGGGCAATAAATCAGAAGGCTGCCAGTTTTCGTTAATTGGTTTGAGGTAATTACCCAAGAGTTCGCCCATCGACTTCTCCAGCGTTTGCATAACCTCGATACGTATATTTGATAATTTCATAAAATCGTTTTCAAAATGGTATTTGTGCAAAAATAATAAATAAGTCGACTATAATAAGCAGATTTTTCGACTAAACAAAAAGTTTAGCAACAATATGGCAAAAAATGATTTTTCATAAAGTAATTTTAACTTCATATATATTATAGAATTCTACAATGATTGCACCAAAATCGGTTTTCTTTATTTTTATAGTTGATAAACTAACTAAATCTAGCAATAATTTATCGATTTATCTAATTTTCTGAACTATTTCGAATTGCAAAAGTTCCTTTATATTTCGATTTTTGATTTACTTTTCCAATCTTATTTTATTAATAAAACGGTTCAAAGCACATATCCAAATGAGTTGCATAGAACTATCGATTTTACGGGGAAAACGACCAATTTCAAGTCAATTTAATTCAAATACTTTGAATTCGTGCAGAAGTATTATGCATGCATACTAAAGAAGGACTTTTGCCCAAGTTAGAAATTGAATAAAGTATATCTTTCCCTGTTTTTGTAAACCAAATTTCGGTTTTGTTTCATTTGACTAAGAATAAATTACCATATGTATAATCCAAAAATTGCCGGTCTGGGCGCTTATGTACCCGAAAACGTAGTGACCAATGATGATCTCTCCAAATTGATGGATACTAATGACGCTTGGATTCAAGAGCGTACGGGTATTATGGAGCGGCACCATATTAAAAAAGGAGACGGAAACACCACTGCAACAATGGGTGCTAAAGCGGCAAAAATCGCTTTAGAACGGGCAAATATTAGTGCAAATGATATCGATTTAATTGTTTTTGCGACGCTTAGTCCAGATTATTATTTTCCTGGATGTGGCGTACAAGTTCAAGAACTGCTTGCTATGCGCACCGTTCCCGCGCTTGATGTGCGCAACCAGTGCACCGGTTTTATTTACGCTCTTTCTACCGCAGATCAGTTTATAAAGACGGGAATGTATAAAAACGTGCTTGTGATAGGATCTGAAAATCATAGTGGTGGTCTCGATTTTACTACGCGAGGGCGTAACGTTTCCGTAATATTTGGTGACGGTGCTGGTGCTGCGGTATTAACCCGTGAAGAAGATAATTCAAAAGGTATACTTTCTACCCATTTGCACAGTGAGGGAAAACACGCGCTTGAACTTTCTTTGCGTGGACCAAGTACGATGGAATGGGTTCCCGAGCTTATAGAAAAACATCCACAGGAAGATATTCCGTATTATCCTTATATGAACGGTCAATTTGTTTTTAAAAATGCGGTGCAGCGCTTTGCGGAAGTGGTCAATGAAGGACTTGAAAAAAACGGACTCACCGCCAAAGATATTAATATGTTGATCCCGCACCAGGCCAATTTGCGGATCTCCCAGTTTGTGCAAAAACATTTCAAACTCAGCGA
>JBBPYO010000195.1:0-2165 GCA_038199845.1 Flavobacteriales bacterium | reverse complement strand
AGGTATTTACCGGGTACGTGTTCTACAAATCGTTTCCAAAACATGAACATGTCAATGGCATACCTGGTATTATAGATATCCATTTTAAATCAGAACTGCTAAGGCGTTATAAGCTCTGGGATCAGGCAACCAATTACAACAGTACAGAAGAAGAAAATGAACAATACTTGATGGAGGTTAATACATTAAGAATAAAAAACCCTGAGGGATTGCAATCCTACTGGCAACAGGTAATGTATTGGATAGATGGAGGTAAACAAATTGCCGATTTTTATTCAGAGTCTAAGTCAATCTTGGGATCAGTGGCCTTTATTCGGGATGAAAAGAAAAAGGAAGTGAATCGGAATACAACGTAAGCGAGCCGGGCATTAATGCCTTTGCCTATCAGATGCTGAAACAGGGAAATTTGGAAGATGCACTGCTTATTTTTCAATTAAACACAGAATTTTATCCTAACGCATTTAACACCTTTGACAGTTTGGGTGAGTGCTTGCTACAAATGGGTAAAAAGGAAGAGGCCATTCAAGCCTATAAAAAATCTTTAGAGCTCAATCCAGAAAATATTAGTGGTAAAAAGGCACTGGAGAAACTGGCGAACTAAAGGTGGGTTCTAAAAATCGATTTTTTGATCGACCATGGGTCGGCCCGCTCATTTTTCAAAAAATCTGATTTTTTTGTTATTGAAAACTATTGGGTATCGTTTTCGTATTGGAACATTTTTTTGGTGCAGGCCCCTGAAGTGCTTGTTTTTCATAGGATGTTGGGTTATGAAGCTCAACGGCACAAAAACGTACGCTAAGCATAGAAACGCAAAAAAAGCTCGTATAATATTTCTTTGTAACTTCTAAAGATGATATATTCAATAAGGGTAATGAATGTTTACATACCTTTGATGATTGTTCCCCTTTCACTAATCTAAACTGTTCAATTTTTGTCTAACTACAATTATTTAGAATGTAAATAAACCCAAGGTTTATTTGAACTTTTCTGATATTGAAGAACGGATACTTTTTGAGCCTTTAAACGGTCGTTTTATTATACTACCAATTTAGAATAACCGATTTTCTTCCACGGAATTGAACAGAATACGAGTATAATTCACCATACCTTTTTCGGACTTTCTGCAACTTACTCCAAAGTTTATTATCCCCATTTTTTTACAACACTTTTCAGGATACCATTGAGTAGATCATTACACGATTTCAGAAAATTGTTTGAGCTTCCACGATAATTTAAAACTTTGCAACATGGCATTTATCGAAAATAAGGAGCTTGACACAGTATTGCATGAACAATTATGATATGAATATATTTACTGTAATATGGACATCTAGTGACACCGTGATTTTTGAAAGAAAAAAGTTAATTTGGCAGAATTCGTTTTACATGAATTAGATCAATCATAATAATCGTGCACCTGCATAAAAAATAGAAAGAATGAACATATTCAACAACACTTTTTTTCTTCGCTTTGCAATTGTCATTATATTATTAGCTCACAGTATCCCTGGAATGTTTGACAATGGCATAACTGAATTTGGAAATTTATATTTGAACCAAATAGGTTTTGCGCCTTGGGGAGTTTTTATTGCCTGGGCCATCAAGTTATCTCATTTATTTTCTGCGCTATGTTTGATTTTGGAAAAATATGTGAAATGGGCATCTGTTGTCACAATCTTTATACTTATTGCAGGAATTGTTTTGGTTCATTTCAAAGAAGGCTGGTATGTTGTTGGAGGTGGACGAAATGGTGTTGAATTTAATTTTATACTGATTTTCGCTCTCTTGACCCTAATATTTCCCAATGGACTAAAAAAGGGGGAACGGTTAGATGTATAGAGGCTAAGGTGTGAACGCATTAGAATGAACATCGGTATATTAATTTAATAAATCTTAAAGCACTTAAGGAAATTTTCAGTTAAATAAAAAGCTCTGCAAAGATCTGATTGAAAGTGACCGCGCAATCCATCATTAGAAATGTAGTTCTACAATTGCCAAATAAAAAACGTTTTGCGGACTTAATTTTTATGAGATTAAATCTTCAGATTATCCTAAATTATGACGGTTCGGAGAGTTGAAATTGGTGTTGATTGAATTCATTAAATTTTTGCATACACCTTTATAAAAGCCATTTGGTTTGATTTTACAGGTCAATAAAACAATGT
>JBBPYO010000194.1:0-2510 GCA_038199845.1 Flavobacteriales bacterium | reverse complement strand
CAGAGCGATGTGTATAAAATAGATCCTCGTTACGGAACAAATGAAGATTATCAAGAGTTGGCAGCGGCGCTTCATAAAAGGGAAATGAAACTTATTATGGATTATGTGACCAACCATTGGGGCGCGGAGCACTGGATGTTAAAAGATTTGCCCACCTATGACTGGATTCATCAATTTCCCGGTTATGCGAATACCAATTACCGCATGACCACGCAGTTTGACCCACATACTTCTGCAATAGATCAAAAGTTCAATGAAAACGGCTGGTTTGTAAAGTCGATGCCAGATCTCAATCAGAGTAATCCGCTGGTGCTTAATTATCTCACGCAGAACGCGATCTGGTGGATAGAATATGCAAATCTCGACGGGCTGCGGGTAGATACGTATTCCTACAATGAAAAGGTGGGAATCGCAAAATGGACTAAAGCAATTATGGATGAATATCCCAAACTCAATATTGTGGGGGAAGTATGGATGCACGAGCCGGCGCAGATCGCGTATTGGCAAAAAGACAGCAAAATAGGAGCGATACAGAATTTTAATTCGCATTTGCCCACGGTGATGGATTTTCCGCTGCATGATGCAATGGAGCAGCTTTTTGCAGAAAGACAGGATTGGGATACCGGTATTGTAAGGGCTTACAATGTGCTGTCCAACGATTTTCTGTATCCAGACATCAATAATTTGCTTCTTTTTACCGAAAATCACGATACGCAACGTGTAAACACCAAATTAAAAGGAAGCTTGGCCGATTATAAACTTGCAACTACCCTTATCGCCACAACACGCGGTATTCCGCAGTTGTATTATGGAAGTGAGATTGGCATGCGCGGAGATAAAGATAAGGGCGACGGTGATATACGCCGTGATTTTCCCGGTGGCTGGGAAGGTGATACAAACAACGCTTTTACCGCAACTGGACGTACTAAGGTTCAAGAAGATCATCACGCCTTTACAAAAAAAATATTCAACTGGCGAAAAGGAGCAGAAGCGGTTCATACGGGTAAATTATTGCACTACGTTCCACAGAAAAATGTGTATGTTTATTTCAGGATTTTTGATGAGAAAAGGATTATGATTGTGCTCAATAATAATACTGAAAATCAGGTAATCAAGCTCGACCGGTTCGCCGAAGGCTTAAATAAAAAGACTTCTGGAACCGAAATACTTTCAGGAGATAAAATAAATTTTAAAATCCAATTGAAAGTGCCCGCAAAAACACCAATGGTTATAGAATTGGATTAGTTTCCAAGCACAAGACCTGACAGGTTTTCAAAACCTGTCAGGTCTGATTGTCCAGTAGGTTATCGGTATTGGATAAAAGATTTCCGCCTCCGCGGAAATGAAAACTATTTTATGAAAAAACAAATACTTTTATATACCGCCTGCATTCTATTTTCCGCTTGCGGAAACCAGACCAAAATACAAGAAAACAAAATATCTAAACCCATGCAGAAAACAGCCCAAAAAGAAGTGATTTATCAGATATTTACCCGATTATTTGGTAACACGAATGAAACGAATAAACCGTGGGGAACACTTGCGGAAAATGGTGTGGGGAAATTCAGTGATTTTACACCAAAGGCGCTTCAAGAAATCAAAGATCTGGGTGTAACTTATATATGGTACACCGGCGTGCCGCATCACGCAGTAATTACTGATTATACAGAATATGGAATCTCCAACGACAATGCAGACGTGGTAAAAGGCCGTGCTGGAAGTCCATACGCGGTCAAGGATTATTATCAAGTAGATCCTGATCTTGCAGATGATCCCGCCAAACGCATGGAAGAATTTGAGGCGCTAATTAAACGTACCCACGACGCCGGTTTAAAATTGATCATTGATATCGTGCCGAATCATGTGGCGCGAAAATATGAAGGAAAAAATAATCCCGAGAGCGTGACCGATTTTGGCGCGGAGGATAATACGGATTCCGTTTACGCGAAAAACAACAGTTTTTATTATATACCGGAAAACGATTTTAAAGTTCCTGATTGGAAAAATGGCTATGTTCCATTGGGTGGAACCAGTGATTCTCTGGTGGACGGAAAATTTGATGAAAATCCGGCAAAATGGACCGGTAACGGTGCCCGCGATGCGCAGCCCGATCAGAATGATTGGTATGAAACCATAAAAGTAAATTACGGCATTAAACCCGATGGAAATGCCGATTTTGATGCACTTCCAGCAGATTTTACTGCGAAAGATTACAACGCACATTTCGACTTTTGGAAAGATAAAGAAGTGCCCGCTTCCTGGAAAAAATTTAGGGATGTTGCGCTGTTTTGGACGGAGAAAGGCGTGGATGGTTTTCGCTATGATATGGCAGAAATGGTACCAGTGGAATTCTGGAGTTATATGAATTCCGCCATAAAAATGAAAAATCCAGATTCTTTTCTGCTCGCAGAGGTTTATAATCCGGCTATGTACCGCGATTATATTCACAAGGGGAAAATGGATTATCTCTACGATAAAGTAGCATTATATGACACGCTAAAAAACATTAT
>JBBPYO010000193.1:0-3350 GCA_038199845.1 Flavobacteriales bacterium | reverse complement strand
TCTTGCGGTTTTTGAATATTACAAAAAAGAGAAATTATAAAAAAGAATGAATTTTATACTTTATCTAGAACATGAGCGCGTACAAAAACTACAGCATCTTTGAATTCTTTAAAAATATGATCTTCAGACACAAGGTCTGGAATAATATCTATTTTTTCCATTAAATAACGTGGTTGCTCATTAAGACCTACGATCAGTGGTTCTATACCGCTATTTTTAAGTTTCAGCAGTACTTCTTCAAGCGCGTAAAGCCCAGACTGATCAATATAAGGTACACGCCCCATTCTAATAATGGTATGTGAAGCGGTTTCTGGAATCTCGGTTGCAAGCATGGTGAACTCGTTCGTATATCCAAAAAATAGAGGACCCTCTAGGCGCTTTATAAAAACCTCTTCTTTTAAACGTTTCGGGAAATTCAACTCATCTGCCCAATTCTCCTTAATCTCATCTGTGGCATCCAGACGTAACACTTTAGATTTTGTCGTCGAGATATCACCCATTTTTTTCATAAATATCAGTGAGGCGATAACTAGACCTATACCCACCGCATAGACCAAATTCCAGAATGTAGCCAGCAATAGCACAACAATCATGATGATAACTTCAGCACGAGGAATATATGGTATCGCCTTCAATCCTTTATAGTCCATAACACCAATCCCAACAGTGATAAGGATACCTGCAAGCACAGCCGCAGGAATCTGTGACGCTATGGGACCTAGGGCGAGTAGAACAATAAGTAAAAGTACCGCGGCTATCATCCCAGAGAGGCGTGTTTTGCCTCCAGAATTAATATTAACCACGGTTCGAATGGTAGCACCAGCCCCTGGAAGTCCACCGAAAATGGCAGCAATGCTATTCCCTATTCCCTGACCTACCAGTTCCTTGTTTGGATTGTGCCTAGTCTTGGTCATGTTATCAGCAACAACGGAGGTCAATAAGGAATCTATACAGCCCAATAATGCCAAGGTCAATGCCGTAAAAATATATGGGGTGAGCATACTGAGCTTAAAATCTGCGAAAATCTCAAAATGTGGTAAGGGAAATCCACCCGGAATTTCTTGGATGGGCCTATAATCCAAATTCATGAAATAAGCCCCGAGTGAAACGGCCAACAGCGCAACCAGCGTACTGGGAACCGCAGTGGTAATCCTTTTAAATCCAAAAATAATCGCAATGGTGAGCAAGGCAAGGATGAGCTCCAAATAATCTATGTTTTGTAAAGCCCTAGGAAGTGTTTTTAGGGAACCTATAACTCCAGAACTTGCACTTTTGGCCAGATTTTGGGCTTCTTTGAGTATGTCATCCTCGGTGATAGATTTTGCCCGATCTACAGTGGTCTTAAAATCCTCTAGAACCAAAATATTCTCCCCGGTCTCTTCCTTCAATATTTTACCCAACAGCATCTCTTCCGCCTCGGGCTTAAATTGTTCAATAAAGTCTGGATCATCATTTGCATAATAGCCCATAGTGGGGAGCACTTGTGTAATCAGGATAATCACGCCGATAGCGGTCATAAAACCAGAGACCACAGGATAGGGGATGTAACGTATATATTTGCCCAGCTTTAAAACACCCAGCCCAATTTGCATGAGTCCGGCCAACAAAAAAACCATGAGAATATAGGGAAGTGCATTAGCAATATTACCATCATTTGCGCCCACAATACCCGCAATAACTACCATAGATACAGCAGTCATGGGAGCAGTTGGGCCAGAGATTTGTGTGTTAGTTCCTCCAAAGAGAGCCCCAAAAAAACCTATAAAAATAGCGCCATAGAGTCCGGCATCAGGACCTAGCCCTGATTGTACGCCAAATGCAAGAGCTAAGGGCAAAGCAACTATCCCAGCGGTAATTCCACCGAAAAGGTCACCCCTAAAATGTTTAAAAATATTTTTCATATAAAATTTATTATAAGTGTAGGCTAATATGCGACCTGTAAATAAATCGCTAGATTATGCGTAATTAACCTGTTTAAGAAAGAGTCGTGTGAAAGTCTGCCTATAAATAACCTGCCCCATCATAAGGGTTCTTTTGCTCGCCGAATATGTTAAAAACACGCGCCATAACTAATAATAGCTAGCGTTTTCACTTTACTACTGAATAAAATTAATTAATTATAATTCGGCAACTCAACTTCAAAACAGGTCAAAGCGTAATACCAGTAAAGTTGAAATATTAATTAAATGAAGTGTAAAAAGGAAGGTTAAGATAATAAAGTAACTTCGCCAGTTGAGATGGAATACACCCCACCTACAATTTTTATTTCTCCATATTCTTCCATTTCTTTTAGGATTGGACTGTTTTTACGGATGTTTTTCAATGTGTTCTTTACATTATTCTCTACCACTCCCGCAACGAATCCCACATTCTCTGAGGTGCGTTCACCATCTGTCTCCGTTATATCTACTGCCGGTTTTATATTCTCCAGCATTTGGGTAATATTACCCATTTCGACACCATCACATGCAGCTTTTACGGCACCACAAGATTCATGACCCAATACCATCACTAATTTGCTGCCGGCCACCTTGCAGGAGTATTCTAAACTGCCAAGAATATCTTTGTTTTCAAAGTTACCAGCAACACGCGCAACGAAGAGGTCGCCAATGCCCTGATCAAAAATGTGCTCTACCGGTACTCTAGAATCAATACAGCCCAATACCACCGCTTTGGGCCACTGGCCATCTACAGATCGTTCTATTTGCGCAGTATAACTGCGTTCGTGCATGATGCCATCCATAAAGCGCACATTGCCCTGCATAAGATCTTTAAGTACACCATCTGGCGTTAAACTATCCTGTATTTTCTGGTCTACAATTGAAGTAATCATCGTATTGGTATTTTTTAAGTTAGTCGATTTAATATAAATCGGATGCACAACATTTAAATTCTATTTCTAAAATAGAAATTAAACTGTAACGGATAAAAAAATATTAGTGTTAAAATACAATATTTTGGACCCTGAAAAATCGGGTCGCAAAATGTTACGACATTTGTGGTGGTGGAGATACAGGATCAAGAAAGATAGTATAGCCTGACTTATTATAGGTATAAATTGGAGATCGGTTTTGAAGTTCTACCAACGGTACAATCCTATTCAAATCGTAATGAAACTTAAGGTCAATTTTAGGATCTAGGTTAGAATTCTTTAAATTTTCTTCTTCGAGAATCACCACAGTAATAGCATCGTCATTAAATGCGTTGACAATAACGGGGGTCACTAGAAAAGTGAAAAGTAGTATTACTAAAAAAAAACCTGTTGTCTTCAAAAAAAATCCGCTATTATGTGAAAATCGCGAAGTTAATGAAATATTTTCAAGTTTACGGTAGTATTACTATAATTCCTT
>JBBPYO010000192.1:0-3162 GCA_038199845.1 Flavobacteriales bacterium | reverse complement strand
GCTTGCTCCACATCTATGATTGGCTCTAAGGTAAAAGCGCGCTCTTTCCATGAATAATCCGGAAAGGCATCTGCAAGTATCTTTTTAAATTTGAATGCCCAAAGATCGATAACCGGTTGGTCTAAAAAACCATATTGATATCCCAAACTTTCACTTGCGGGAAAACGCCCCTCATGGTCCTTAACATGTGGTAAAAATTCCTCATATCTGCTCAAAAGCACAAAAGCTGCCGCAAAAATATCAAAAGGTAGAACACAGGAACCGCCAGTGGCAAAAAAGCACATGGTATCGTCCCAGGGTTTTACCTTTATCTCCATATCGGTAATGCCCTGCTCAAAAAGTACTTCCGCACTTTTAATATGCATTTCGTTTCCCAAAGCTTTTTTTGCATAGGAAAGCTTCAACTTATCATGTACAATAAATTCATCAACAGCCGTGGTGAATTTTACGGGCACTTGCAATATGCGCGTACAGATATGTTTGAAAACATAGGTAAGTCTGGGCGTAATCTTGGTAGTGTAAACTAGAAGCATTGTATTCTCTGATTATAAGCGCAAGAAAAGATAGCCGGTCTTAAAGCAGACCTTCGTCGGCAAAGCTAAAATAAGATTTTTCGGTTACAATAAGATGGTCAAGCACCTTTATGTCTAGCGCAGAAGAGGCCGTGGTCAACTTGGTCGTAAGGTTTTTATCGGCCTGGCTGGGCTTAAGCTTTCCAGAAGGATGGTTGTGCGCTAAAACCAGGGCTACCGCGCCCACTTCAAGCGCCCGCCGTAACATAAGCCGTACATCTACTAACGTACCGGTAATGCCGCCCTTGCTCAGCTGGTTCATCTGTATAACCTTATGGTTATTATTAAGGTAGATGATCCAGAATTCTTCATGTGGCAACTCTCCCAGCACCGGTTGCAAAATAGTAAAGGCCGAGGCGCTTCCTGATATTTTTTTACGCTCCAAAGTTTCTTCGGCGCGGCGTCTCCTGCCCACTTCTAGCGCGGCCGAGATCGAAATAGCCTTGGCCTCGCCTATTCCTTTAAATTTCATCAACTGAGAGATTGGCGCTTTTCCCAATTCATTGAGGTTGTTTTCAAAAGAAGAAAGAATACGCTGACTCAACCCTACAGCGCTTTCATCACGGTTTCCAGAACCTATGAGGATTGCAATCAATTCTGCGTTGCTAAGGCTGTTTTTACCTTTGTGCAGAAGTTTTTCGCGTGGTCTATCATTGAGCGACCAATCCTTGATCGAGAAATTTTCTGATGTGTTCTTCATTCTGTTCTTTGGTTAAATATAGAACACTTGGTGCGAAACGGAAGATAAGGAACCAACAGTCAATCAATTATTCGCTCAAAACCTCTTAATAATGGTCAAAAAACGGTCTTTTTATGTCCGTTTTTAGCCTTAAAAGGTGGAAATAAGGTCAAAATACCCGATTTTAGAAATATGTTTAGTATACTCAAAATGATATTAGCTTAAGCCTCAAGAATATTTTATTCAAAAAGAAACCTGACAGGTTTTGAAAACCTGTCAGGTTTCTTCGATACATATTTTTTTTAAAAAATACTTTATACTACTTATAGAATTTCCTGCACTTTGCCAAAATCAAGCCCTCCGTACGTACCACTACTCATCAATAAAAGGGCGGTATTATTGAGTTTTTGCTCAAAAAGATACTTTTTAAATTCCTCTGGTTCAGTGTAAATGATTAAATCATCCCGTTCAAAAGCTTTTGCAATCTGCTCTTTACTGATACTTTCTAATTTTTTTATATTCACCGCTTCTGGCGAATAAAAAACCACTGCCACCTCAGCGGCATCTAGCGCGCCTTTATATTGTTTTAGAAATTCAGCATTAAGACTGCTGTATGTATGCAGTTCAAGGCAGGCAACCAATTTTCGGTCTGGATATTGCGATTTGACCGCTTCAGTGGTTGCTTTAACCTTGCTTGGAGAATGGGCAAAATCCTTAAAGGCCACATTTTCAGCAGTCTCGCCTATTTTTTCGAGACGTTTTGAGGCGCCTTCAAAACTACTGATCGCTTCATAAAAATCATCCTCGTCAACACCCATGTGCTGACAGATCCATTTGGCCCCGGCTAGGTTATTAAGATTGTGTTTTCCAAAGACAGATATTGGCATCGGCCCCTCCGGCGTTTCCAAAAGCGTTTTGCCACTTTCAATAGTGAATTCTGGCGTGTGATAGGGATGTTTGCGAGTGGGTGCTTGAGCCGCTTCTGCAATTCTTTTTACCTCGGGATCTTCTTCGTTATAAACTAGTATTCCGCCGTGAGCGATAGATTCAGCAAAAATCTCGAACTGCTCCACATAATTGGCATAGGTGGGAAAAACGTTAATATGGTCCCAGGCGATTCCACTTAGCAGCGCAATATTCGGTTTATAAAGATGAAATTTTGGTCTACGGTCTATCGGCGATGACAAATACTCATCTCCTTCAAGCAGAATAAAATCATTTTCTTCGGTCAGGTGCACCATATTATCAAAACCCTGTAGCTGTGCGCCTATTAGAAAATCAACTTCCCGGTCGTGGTAGTGCAATACGTGCAATACCATCGAGGTAATAGTGGTTTTACCATGCGAACCGCCTATGACTACACGGGTTTTATCTCTAGCATGCTCATAAATAAACTCGGGATATGAATAAATTTTCACCCCAATATTTTGTGCATGCAGCAACTCCGAATTGTCTGCCTTAGCGTGCATTCCCAAAATAACCGCGTCTATATTTTCGTCTATTTTTTCTGGAAACCAGCCCATTTCTTCGGGTAAGAGTCCGTTTTTAGCAAGTCTTGATTTAGACGGTTCGTAAATGGCATCGTCACTACCGCTTATTATTTCGCCTTTATTGTGAAGTGCAATGGCCAAATTGTGCATGGCGCTTCCACCTATCGCTATAAAATGTATGCGCATGAATGTTTTATTGTTGAATTGTTCGATTGTTGAAACGTTCAATTGTTGTATTGTTCAACTTTTAAAGTGTTTAAATGTTTAATCGTTCGATGGTTGAATAGTTGAACCGTTCAACCATTGAATTGTTTAATCGTTAAACTTATGAATCGTTGAACCGTTGAACAAATTTAAATTTTTTTCACTTCCCCTTTTCTCTGTTCTTTTTCACTCTGAACTCCTCTCTCTGTTCTTTTTT
>JBBPYO010000191.1:0-2254 GCA_038199845.1 Flavobacteriales bacterium | reverse complement strand
GTGTTGACGGTAATTCTATAGATCCATGTACTAATATTTGCCTCTTGGCGAAAATTTTTTAGATTTTTCCAGATTTTAATAAAGACTTCTTGCGTAAGGTCTTTTGCGTCATCAGGATCCCCATTTGTATATCCCAGACACAGCCGGTACACCTTTTGAAAATGGGAACCGTGAATGGAAACGAATCTAGTTTTGAAATTCTCCATTATTTGGCGAAGGCTTCTTTGATCTTTTCTAAAAACCATGCAGGTCTGTCGTACATTATAAAGTGCGCCGAGTTTTCAGCAAAGAATATTTTATAATCTGCTAAATTTGCATACTGAGCCTTATAATTTTTTGCAACGGTCTCTTTGCCGTAGGGTTCTGTGGCAGCTAGAATGGTTACGGGAGTTTTAATCTTGTCCAGTTGATCCCTGAGATCAAGCTTTAAAAGATCTGTAAATCCATAAACATACGTTTTCCTATCTGCAATTCTGATCCATTTTTCCAGTTGGTCACGTTTTTCTTCATTTAGGGTCATTCCAGCAGCCATCTGTGCCGCCACAATTTTAAATTCATCGGTGCTCATATTGAGCATTTGATCGTTGTACGGATTGTCATAAGTTATATCCTCATTTTTCACATTAGGCATCATTATCGCGGCGGTCGCGGGAATAGCATCTACAAGGACTAACTGCCCATAAGTATCTGGACGATCTGAAGCGAGCCAAAGAGCCAAAGTACCGCCCACGCTATGTCCCACAAGATCTGGTTTTGAAAGTTTATTTTCTTCAATATAGTGCTCAATGCCAGTTTTGATCTTAGATAACCAGGGTTTTTCTATAGCCGGAACGTCACCGAAGCCGGCAAAAGTGAAAATATGACATTCATGTGTTTCTTTGAGTTGGTCGACAGTTTCTGCCCAGACTTCACCAGTACAGGTAAAACCAGGGAAAAGCAAGACAGGATCGCCATGACCTACAATTTCTACATTAAAAGGTAGTTGTTGTGCATTTAGGAGAGAAATAGATGCTGAAAGAAAGAGCGTCAATAAAATTTTGATGTGATACATGGTAAATAATTTAGAGGTTATTTACTATTTAGATACCGTAATCCTAAAATGTTACAGGTATATTTATGACCAAATAAAAAAACCCGCGTCTAGCGGGTTTTTAGAGGAGATTATTGATTTTATTAGCTTAAATTCAGCTACAATCCTTTAGATTTTTCTATTCTAATAAAATTACAGAAGCTCGGCTATTAGTTATTTAGGGCTTCCGCACCACCTACGATTTCCAAAATTTCATTGGTAATCGACGCCTGACGGGCTTTGTTATATTTCAATTTAAGATCATCACGGAGTTCGGTCGCATTGTCTGTCGCCTTGTGCATGGCGGTCATTCGCGCGCCGTGCTCACTCGCCACAGAATCCCGTATTCCTTTAAAAAACTGTGTTTTTAAGGCTTTTGGGATTAATTGCTTTATAATTTCCTCTTTAGATGGTTCAAAAATATAATCCACCTCCGCTGTATTGGTTTTTTCTGTAAGTTGTTCTTTTAAAGGAACAATGGGTAAAAACTGCTCGCGAATGACTACTTGAGTGGCGGCATTTTTAAAGGAATTGTAAACAAGTTCTACATGGTCATATTCCCCTTTTGTAAAAAGTTCCATGATATGAGCGGCGATCGCTTCCACATTTTCATAGGAAAGATCATCAAATATCGCATTGTTATTTTGAATGACGGTGTAGCCCTTTTTAAGCACATCGTTTACTTTTTTGCCTATTGTAAAAAAGTGAACTTCTTTATTGGGATAGGCATTTTCAGCAATGTTCTTAGACTCTTTGATGACATTTGAGTTAAAGGCACCTGCCAGACCACGGTTAGACGAGATCGCAACAACCAGCACTTTGTTAACGGGACGTTGGTCTGCAAAACGGCTTCCGCTGTTTCCTTCCATAGAAGCGCCAAGATTTTGCAAAAGTTCCGTCAACTTATCAGAATACGGGCGCATTGCGGTAATGGCATCTTGTGCTTTCTTTAACTTTGCGGCAGACACCATTTTCATGGCACTGGTAATCTGCATCGTTGATGATACCGATGAAATCCTGTTTCTTATTTCCTTTAAATTGGCCATATGTTCAATTCAGAATTTTGAATTAGGAATTTTGAATTAGTCTCCTGAATTCTTAATTATTTTTACAAGTATCTTTATAAGCTCTTCAATTTTCAGAAAAATACCGGTTGGTAGTTCCATTATCTTGGTAAATTCGATG
>JBBPYO010000190.1:0-2379 GCA_038199845.1 Flavobacteriales bacterium | reverse complement strand
TGTGAGCGTGAGGTTTATCAATACCAAAGTAGAAGACGGAAGCAAAGATTTTACCAAGCGCTACTCCTTTTTTGTTGACCGGTCTGCAAGTACGCAATTTGTGGGAGCTGCCCTAGACGATGCGCTTGCCGAGATCTATGAGCGCATTACACAGGATATTTTTAACGATTCGCTGGCAGACTGGTAATTTATGAATTTAGATACTTTCACATACCTTCTGGAACATCCTGAGCATATCACCGCCGTACAAACGGTGGATATGGAAGAAGTTGTGGAACAGTATCCGTTTTTTCAGCCGGCGCGGGTGCTTTATCTCAAAGGTTTAAAAAACCAGGAAAGCTACAAATATAATAAAGAATTAAAACGTGCAGCCGCCCAGACGCAAGACAGAAGCATCCTTTTTGAATTTATTACGTCATCAATTTTCAATCAGAATATTATAAGCGGTCAGATCAAACAGCAAGAAGATATGCTACACGCTTTGACTCTAAATGACGCGTTAGATGTTTCCGAACAAGTGGAACAGGAAGAACTGCAAAAAGCAAATAGCATTCTCGATCCTGATTTTTTTACACGGAAGGAAATCGAAAAAGAAGAAGGTTTTCAATCAGGACCTGAAGAAACGCTGGGCGCCGGCAAACCTCTTGATTTTACCACAGACGAAACCCATTATTTTAGTGAATGGTTGAAAATTACCTCCTTTAGCCCAATAGAAAGGGAAAATGACCAAAAACCACTTGAAAACGGAGAAAAGGAGGTAAAAATCGCATCTGCAAATCCGGAAAAAAAACGCAAAATTAGGCTCATTGATCAGTTTATCGCTAACAATCCAAAAATCAGGATGAAAGCTAAAGAAACATTGCAGATCAAAACCATTCCCGAGATAAAAACTGTCCCAGACGAACACTTAATGACAGAAACGCTGGCGCGGGTTTACGTGGAACAAAAAAATTATAAGAAAGCAAAACAAGCCTATAAAATTTTAAGTTTGAAATATCCGGAAAAAAGTGGTTCCTTTGCAGACCAAATTCGGGCAATAGACGAATTACAAGACAACAAAAAATAATAGATTATGTTTTTAATATTTTTAGGACTCATTGTGATAGTAGCATTTTTGCTAATCGTAGTGATCATGGTACAAAACCCAAAAGGTGGGGGATTATCTTCATCATTTGGTGGTGGAGGTTCACAGCAAGTAGGCGGGGTTAAGAACACTACCGACTTTCTTGATAAAAGTACTTGGGCTTTGGCTACACTTTTACTGGTTCTTATTTTAATTTCCAACGTCACTATTTTTGGCAGAGGAGATTCAGCAGAATCAAAAGTTATACAAGGTTCTGATATAGAAAACATAGTTCCCAACGCTCCCGCACAGGAAGCACCACAAAATATTAGTCCGTCAACGACAGAAGACAATTCCGACAATTAAATGACATATTTGTCGTAATAAATTATAGAGACCGCAAATATGCGGTCTTTTTTTTGTCGTTTTGTCAGCTACTGACGGATGGCATAATTTCTGCCTTTTAACAAACAAGATTATAAAAGAAATAGTTCAACCAAAAAAATAATAAAACAATGGGAGTAAACATTAAACCACTTTCAGACCGAGTCTTAATTGAGCCAATGGCCGCTGAGACTAAAACAGCTTCAGGATTATATATTCCTGACACCGCTAAAGAAAAACCACAACGTGGAAAAGTAATAGCAGTGGGGAGCGGTAAAAAAGATTATGACATGACCGTTAAAGAAGGTGATACCGTTCTGTATGGTAAATACTCCGGTACTGAACTTAAACTGGAAGGTACAGATTATCTAATTATGCGTGAGGAAGACATTTTAGCCGTAATCTAGAGTTAAAGGTTATTTCTAATTAAGCAAATCATATTTTAAGAAACTTCCGCAAAGCGGAAATAAAACAAATCAAAATAATGGCAAAGGATATAAAATTTGATATTAAAGCGCGTGACGGTATTAAACGTGGTGTTGATGCGTTGGCAAATGCAGTAAAAGTAACATTGGGACCTAAAGGTCGTAATGTGATCATCAGTAAATCATTTGGTGCACCACAAGTGACCAAAGATGGTGTAAGTGTTGCAAAAGAAATTGAATTAAAAGACCCATTAGACAACATGGGCGCGCAAATGGTTAAGGAAGTTGCTTCTAAAACCAGTGATCTTGCCGGTGATGGTACGACTACAGCAACTGTTCTCGCACAAGCAATCGTAACCGAAGGTCTTAAAAACGTAGCTGCCGGTGCAAACCCAATGGATTTAAAGAGAGGTATTGATAAAGCAGTTGCTGCAATTACCAAAAACCTTGAAGAGCAAGCGATAGAAGTTGGCAATTCTTCAGAAAAAATTAAGCAAGTAGCTTCGA
>JBBPYO010000189.1:0-2953 GCA_038199845.1 Flavobacteriales bacterium | reverse complement strand
ATTTTCAAAAAAAACAGGGTCAAAATACCTTCAACCCTGAGTGTATTTTTTCCGTTTTTCCCTTGCACGCAGCTTAGGACATTTTTATCTATTGGAAATTCAGAATACTGAATTTCAAACAAATTATACTTTTATTTCTACTTCAACACCGCTAGGCAATTCAAGCTTCATCAACGCATCAATGGTTTTTGAAGAAGAACTATAAATATCAAGCAATCGCTTATATGAACTAAGTTCAAACTGCTCTCTTGCTTTTTTATTAACGTGCGGTGAACGCAATACGGTAAATATTTTTTTATGCGTTGGTAAAGGAATCGGACCTGTTACGACGGCACCGGTACTCTTTACGGTCTTTACAATTTTTTCGGCAGATTTATCTACCAGGTTGTAATCGTAAGACTTTAATTTAATTCTTATTTTCTGACTCATTTCCAGTAAATTATTCGTTAGCTAAACCTTTTGCGGCAGCAATTACATCTGTTGAAATATTAGAAGGTGTTTCTGCATAATGTGAGAACTCCATGGTTGAAGTTGCTCTTCCTGAAGAAAGTGTCCGCAATGTAGTTACATAACCAAACATTTCAGATAAAGGAACTGTTGCTTTTACCACTTTAGCACCAGCACGATCGCCCATACTTGTCATTTGACCACGTCGTCGGTTAAGATCTCCTACAATATCGCCCATGTTTTCTTCTGGGGTGATAACCTCAAGTTTCATAATAGGCTCTAAAACTACAGCTCCGGCTGCTTTCGCCGCTGTCTTAAATCCTATTTTTGCAGCTAGTTCAAAAGAAAGCGCATCAGAATCCACAGGGTGAAAAGATCCATCCCTAAGGGTTACTTTCATGCTATCCATTTCAAAACCTGCTAATGGCCCATTGACCATTGCTTGCTTAAATCCTTTCTCAACAGATGGGATAAATTCTTTAGGTATATTTCCACCTTTAACGCTATTTACAAATTCAAGACCTTCAAAAGTCACATCTTCAACAGGCTCTAGCGTAAATACAATATCCGCAAATTTACCACGTCCACCAGATTGCTTTTTGTAAACTTCTCTATGATCTGCAGCCTTGGTAATTGCCTCCTTATATTCTACTTGTGGCTGACCTTGGTTTACCTCTACTTTAAATTCACGCCGTAAACGATCGCAGATGATATCAAGGTGAAGTTCGCCCATACCTGATATAATAGTCTGACCCGAAGCTTCATCAGTACGCACTTGGAAAGTAGGATCTTCTTCAGCAAGCTTTGAAAGTGCCATTCCTAATTTATCAACATCTGCCTTGGTTTTTGGCTCCACTGCTATACCGATAACGGGATCAGGGAAATCCATACTTTCCAAAACAATAGGATGTTTTACATCAGATAATGTATCTCCTGTTTTAATATCTTTAAATCCTACCGCAGCTCCAATATCTCCAGCCTCAATAAAATCGATAGCTTTTTGTTTATTTGAGTGCATTTGATAGATTCGAGAGATCCGCTCTTTATTACCTGTACGGTTATTAAGAACATATGAACCTGCATCTAAGTGACCAGAATATGTTCGGAAAAATGCCAGACGACCTACAAAAGGATCAGTAGCGATCTTAAAAGCCAACGCAGCAAATGGCGCTTTCACATCTGGTGCACGTTTTTCCTCTTTATCCGTATCTGGATTAATACCCACAATTCCTTCCTTATCCATTGGAGAGGGAAGGTATCGGCAAACGGCATCCAATAAAAATTGTACTCCTTTATTTTTAAATGAAGAACCACAAACCATAGGAATGATAGACATATCCATTACAGCTGCACGAAGAGCCGCATGCACTTCATCTTCAGTTATGGAATCTTCATCTTCCATATATTTTTCTAGAAGCTTTTCATCATAAGCAGCTACCTCTTCAATTAGCATACCTCTGAACTTCTTGACATCAGCCTTCATTTCCTCAGGAATTTCAATAACATCAAAAGTAGCTCCCTGGGTTTCATCATGCCATTCAACAGCACGATTTTTAACGAGATCAACAACACCTCTAAAATGTTCCTCATCACCAATTGGAAGAACAATAGGCACAGCATTTGAGCCTAACATCTCTTTAACCTGTTTTGCAACTTCAAGAAAATTAGCACCTTGACGGTCCATCTTGTTTACAAAACCTATACGGGGAACATGATAATTATCCGCGAGTCTCCAATTCGTTTCAGACTGTGGCTCAACGCCATCAACTGCACTAAATAGAAATACAAGACCATCCAGAACACGCAATGACCTATTTACTTCAACAGTAAAGTCAACGTGACCCGGAGTATCTATAATATTAAAATTATAATCGTTCGTTTCGGGAAGCGGCTCTGCGTTCTCCATAGGAAACTTCCAGATGCAGGTAGTAGCAGCAGAGGTAATGGTTATTCCACGCTCTTGCTCCTGCTCCATCCAGTCCATAGTGGCAGCACCATCATGCACTTCTCCCAGCTTATGACTCACACCTGTATAAAAGAGGATGCGTTCCGTAGTAGTAGTCTTGCCCGCATCAATATGCGCAGCAATACCAATATTCCTTGTGTATTGTAGATCCCTTGCCATTCTTGATTTCTAATTAAAATCTGAAGTGTGAAAACGCTCTGTTGGCATCAGCCATACGATGCGTATCATCTTTCTTCTTTATTGCAGCTCCTTCACCTTTTGACGCAGCAATAATTTCACCAGCCAATTTATCAGTCATGGTTTTTTCTCCGCGTGAGCGTGAGTAGTCAATTAACCATTTGATACTTAAAGTAAGCTTACGCTCAGGACGTACTTCAATAGGAACTTGAAAAGTTGAACCACCTACTCTACGGCTTTTTACCTCTACTGCCGGGCCAACATTGCTCATCGCACGTCTCCAAACTTCAAGGCCGCTTTCGGTTGTTTTCTTTTCTACTAAATCCATAGCATCATAGAAAATGCCATAGGCTACACTTTTCT
>JBBPYO010000188.1:0-8141 GCA_038199845.1 Flavobacteriales bacterium | reverse complement strand
AGGGTGTTCGTCCCCTTAAGAAGTTCATCCATTATAAAAAGACAGGGTGAACTGTCTTTTGAAGCCTCCACAAGATTTTTTACCCGAAGCACTTCCTCAAGATAATAACTTTTCTGATCCAGAAGATCGTCAGCGATCCTTATGACTGAATAAATTTTAAAAAAAGGCGCCTTATAACTTTTGGCAAAACAAATGTGTATGGTTTGCGCCAGCAATGCATTAAGCGCTACCGACCTTATAAAAGTGGTCTTCCCGGACATATTTGAACCCGTTATGAGCATGCTGTTATTTATCAATTCCAAGTCGTTAGTGACACAATCATTGATAAGTGGATGCGTCAAACCCTCATATAAAACAGTGCTTTCCGAAGTGAAAATGGGCGTACAGGTAACTTTATTACCAGACCGAACCGATGCACAGGAAATCGCAACATCTATCTCGCCAATGAATTCAAATAATCTGTCCATGTTCTCACGCTCTTTTGAAATACGGTCTGACAACCTATAAAACACAATATATTCTATATTGAAAAGTATTTTAATACATTCCGAAACAATCCAAAAAATAGCAAGAAATTCATTGTACAACTTGCTTTCTGCAGTCAGAAATTTAATTTTATCCCGCATCTTCGCCAAAGGGCGCAAGAAATTAAAATCGGTATAAAAAGGCTGGATTTTGTCATTATTGGCCAAAAATTGGGCAATAGGAACCGCTATTGAAAATATTGCCAGACCCCGCATGTAATATATGATCGTTTCCTTATTGCGATAGTGAAAAACCATATTTATGGCAAAAATGGGAAGCAGCAACAAACTGAATGCGGGATAAAAAAAACTCAATCCCAAAGACACAATTGCCAATCCTGAAAAGATATAAAGAAAGGTTAGCGCCCTTGGTCTTTCAATGGAATTAAAGTGGGTCAACTCTTCCAGATTGTAGGCTTTAACATCATTTAACTTAAGAAGCTCCCGCTGAAAAGCAGTTCTGGTTGACGTATCCTCATCAAAAATACCACTCAATGTAGCAAAACGCTTTACAGATTCTTCCGGCTGTATGACCCGAAGTTTGTAATACAAATATTGCTGGCCAATCTTAGAAAAAGTACGATCTATTTGTTTAAAAATCGCGTCAAGATCCAGATCGTTGCACACATCATCTTCAATAACCTGATAAGCATTAGAATGCTCACGCTTATTTCTGAAATAACCGCTTATGGCATACATATTAAGATAGGCATCGCTTTTGGGATTTCCCCATTCCTCTTTTATCTTTCCATACTGTCGCTTTAGCTTTCTTTTGTTCAGCAAATGATTTATCAAAAACACACAGGTTAAGAAGAGCACAATACCTAAAATCCAATTCATATTTAATAATTTCAATCTTCACAAACTCAAAGATAGACCATTAAAAATACCGCCCTTAAATCAAGTTAAGCATCCTTATTGTGATATTAAACCCTCTTGGCCATCTTAAACTGTGTTATTTGTTAATTGCCCTTTATTAAATAATAGTTTCTTATTTAGCGTTAGGCAGTAATTTTTTGATATATCAGTTAAAAAAATTGTTAGCTTAACCGATAGAATTAACTTGAAACGGCATTCGAATAATTTATTTACCCTTATCTACTTTAGCTATATTTGCCACACCCAGAATCGTACATTCATCCTAATTTTTACCTATGGCTTTTGAAATTACCGAAGAGCTTATCGAGCAGTTAGAATTCCTTATTGAGGCTGGGGATGATCCGCATATTCTTGAGCTTCTTCATGAAGTGCACCCTGCTGATATTGCCGAGATTCTTGATGAGCTAAATACCAATGAAGCCACGCATCTTATAAAATTACTGGACAGCAGTACCACTTCTGAAGCGCTTATTGAACTCCATGAAGACTTGCGCGAAGAACTGCTGAGCAACCTGACCCCGGAAGAAATCGCTGAAGAGCTGGACCAACTCGATTCTGATGATGCGGTCGACGTTCTTTCTGAACTCAGCGATGAGATCCAGCAACAGGTCATTGGCGCAATTGAAGATGAGGAGCACGCGCGTCATATTATTGAGATGTTGCGCTATGACGAGAACTCTGCCGGTGGACTCATGGCGCGCGAACTTGTACGTGTACGGGAAACCTGGACGGTGGGCGGCTGCGTTCGCAAAATGCGCGTCCAGGCGAAAAATGTGACCCGCGTGCATTCGGTTTATGTGGTGGATAAAAGGGAACATCTCATAGGCCGGCTTTCCCTAAAAGATCTGCTCACCTCGGATACCAATGCAAAAATATCCGATATTTATATCCCTAATGTTGATGCGGTAAATGTGCACGATTCCGGCGAAGAGGTGGCGCGGCTTATGCAGAAATATGACCTAGAGGCGGTGCCCGTTGTCAACGATGTGGGCGTACTTTTAGGCCGGATTACCATAGATGATATTGTAGATTTTATACGTGATGAGGCCGATAAGGATTATCAAATGGCCGCCGGTATTTCTGAAGATGTGGAAGCGGATGATACCGTGTTACAGCTTACCCGTGCGCGTTTACCTTGGCTGGTTTTAGGACTTGTGGGCAGTCTTGCCGCAGTAAATATTATGCAGAGCTTTCAAGGGGCGCTCACCGTACACCCAGAACTTTTCTTTTTCACCCCGCTTGTTGCGGCCGTTGCGGGAAACGTAGGTGTACAATCAAGCGCAATTATCGTACAGGGCCTTGCCAATGATAACGTAACCGGAAGTCCGTGGTTGCGGCTTCTAAAAGAAATAAGCATCGGTCTTGTTAATGGTTTAATCCTTGGTATCCTCGTCATCGCCTTTGGGGTCATTGTAGGTTTTGGTTGGCTTTTAAGTTGTACTGTTGCCGTAGCCATGCTTTCAGTGATTATTGTGGCTGCGCTCGTGGGTACTTTTGTCCCCATTCTTTTGAACATGAGAGGCATAGACCCCGCGATTGCCACGGGACCTTTTATTACCACTAGCAATGATATTTTCGGTATTCTGATCTATTTTTCTCTGGCAAAATTAATTCTAGGGTTTTAAAGGAAAAAAATAATTATCCATATTTTTTCAATTGTTTTCAACCCATCATGGAATTTCTGAATTCGTGAGGCCAATTTTACACCATAAATCATTTGATAAAAATCTTTAATAGAGTAATATTCAATATATTTTTAAGCGGAAAGAGAAAAAATACTTGAAAAGATCCGCGATGTTTGTAATCATTGTTTATTTGAATCTTTTTGAGGTGTAATTATTCGTCTGAATAGACTGTTAAAAATATTATCAGAATATGAGATGATTCCTCAATATTTATGACTGTATTTATTATTGGTAGAAAATTGCTGGTATCATTTCTTCAAATACCTATCCATCGACACAGCTCTCAGTATAATCTACAATTCATTAACACAAATTAATCGAAGTAGTTTATACTTTTCAATCACTTGCTCCTGAAGGGTCTCATTTTGCAATTTTTGTATAAAATAATCCAGCTGTACATTTAAAAAATAACTTCATTAGGGGACAAATTTTCCATTGTAAATAAAAAGATTTAACCACTTCATTATTAAGAAAATAACTTCGATAAAAATTATAATTTCAGAAATAATAATCTACCTTTATAAGAAACTATTGTAGTCTCAATTATATAAGTATATGGTATGGAAAGCAATACATCAAATAAAAGTCCTCAATTAATTGCCTCTTTTGATTATTCATTCAAAATTGAAGTTTACATTCCTGTGTTTGAACCACTGGCTTCTATAAGTGTAATTGATACCAAAATTTTAGCTAAGGGTACACATACGATTGAAATAGGTCATATGAATGGTGGCTGTTGTCGAAAACTTGTTTACGCAATAGTTAAAGAAGGTATGGTAACTTCAATTGAAGCTGAAGAATGCAAGGATGACAAAGAAGAAGCTTCAGAAGAAATTAAAGAACTTTTCCAATTTGCGTTGAAGTTACCAGAGCTTCAAGATTCATGGGAACCGCTACCGGTAAAAAAATTTATTACTATGGCTCAAAAGGGAAGTTATCCACCCAGAGCTGGTACAGGTGCGGGATGTTTCTATATTTGTATTGGCCATTGGTGTCTTTTTTGTTGTACACCTAGACCCTCAAGAAGTTCTTTATGTATGTTTGAAAGGAGAAAACCAGATGTAATTATGGACATATAATTGATTTCTGTTTTCTTAATTGACGCTAAGATTAATGGCGAATTTAGATCAATCGTTTATTTTGACTTTAGCAATTCGGTTACCTATTTAGGGTTATTAAAATTATCTCTGAATCACCCGGTTTTTATAAAATCGTATAATTTGGTTAAGAACATTATAGTGTACTCCCCCTGCCTTTTCACAAGTATTTTCAATAGTCAGATCACAAAGACTTTGCATTAAAAGTATCTCCCTGTGAAATATCTCCAGTTTCAAAGCCTTTTTTGAACCATCTCATGCGTTGCTCCGATGTACCATGTGTAAAAGAGTCGGGTACTACCTTCCCGGTTGACTGCCGCTGTAATCTATCATCACCAATGGCGTTTGCCGCATTGAGTGCTTCCTCAAGATCCCCATTTTCCATCATTTGCGTCATGCTTTGAGAACGATTTGCCCAAACGCCAGCAAAGAAATCGGCCTGTAGTTCTAAGCGCACGGAGTATTCGTTAAACTCCTTCGTACTCAACTGTCCCCTGAGCCTATCTACCTTTGCGGTAATCCCCATAAGTTTTTGAACGTGATGACCCACTTCGTGCGCGATGACATAAGCCTGTGCAAAATCACCGGGAGCATTCATTTGACGTTCCATATCCTGAAAAAAACTTAGATCAAGGTATAACTTCTCATCACCGGGACAATAAAAAGGACCTGTGGCACTAGAAGCAGAACCGCAGGCAGAGTCTACATAACCAGTAAAAAGAACCAAAGTAGGTTCACGGTAATCCTCTATAATGGTATTCCATACGTCTTCTGTACTGGCCAGGATAACAGCACTGAATTCAGCTTCCTTATTCTCCTTTTCAGTACCTTGATATGGCGCAGAGGAAACCGTCTGACTTTCCCCACCTAAAAAATCACCAATAAAACTCAACGGGTTACTACCGGTAACAAACGAAAATACAAGTACCACCCCTACGATGATCAAACCTGTTTTTGAAAATAGGATCCTTATCAATGGGGCAAGCAACAATGGACTGAAGCCACCGATACCTTTTCCTGATCCGGAACGACCTCTTTGGTCATCTACATTTGAACTCTGACGCTTACCCTGCCATTTCATACTGATAATTTGTTAGATAAAAATAAGCTGTAATTATACTTTAATAATCTAAAATAATTAGATTTTTAAAACAATATAGGAAAATTTTAATTTTTTTCAGACTTTGAAAATTGATTGAATATCCGCAAATTATCTTAGTAAGAGATATATTTTCACTAAATTAATCTGGTTTTATTCACTTTAGAGTCGTTTTTGACCATTTTAATCGGTTTTTGGGCGTTTCCCTGTGGGTCGGGCTCTACGTTGCAATCTTTTTGCTCGTTCCTCGCATAAAGGATTTCCACTTCAATCCCTAACGCGAAATTCGTTTTCAATGGACAGGATTGACTTTGATAAGTTTTAAGTTCAGAGTGTTACGTATGCTTAATGTTTTAAACAGTTTTTCCAATAATCCGTCATTCTTTCCCGAATTGAGGTGTTATCGAAATAATCCAGAAGCTAATATTCAGGTGAAATTTAACAGGTACAGATATACTTTCATAGAGCCGAAAAGTTTAGTAATTTTGAGTATGAACGCAAAAGCATTTCAGCTCAAAATCAAAGTGCCCGAAAGTGCCATAGATGGTATGGATCACGTGAACAACGTGAAGTATTTACAATGGGTGCAAGATGTTGCCGAAGCCCACTGGCAGGACAACTCAACTCCAGAAATGCTAGAAAAGTACGCTTGGGTCGCATTGGAACATACCATAAAATATCACGCGCCTGCATTCAAGGATGACGAGATCATCTTAGAAACCTGGATAGAGAAATTTGAGGGCGTGAGATCCATAAGGCGTACCAAGATTTTTAGACCAAAAGATAATAAGATTCTTTCTTCAGCGGTTACACAATGGTGTTTACTCAGTATGCCTAAAGGCCGCCCTATGCGGGTTCCCGACGAGTTTACAGAAATCTATGAACGGGCTAATCAATAAGTTATGCAATCCATCAATCTTTCAGAAAAATTAGGGAGTTTTAAAGAACACTGGTCGCCACATCAGATTGCAACGGTAGATGATATGCAGGTGCTGCTGGCCAAAATTAAAGATGAATTTGTCTGGCATAAGCATGATGACGAAGACGAACTTTTTCAGGTGTTAAAGGGAACGCTTGTGATGCGCTTCCGCGAAAGCGAACAAATTGTAAAACCTGGCGAGATCATCGTGGTTCCAAAAGGCATAGAACATTGCCCCACAACACTGAATGGCGAAGAAGTACACATCCTACTCTTTGAAAAACTGACCACAAAACATACCGGTGACGTGCAGGCCGAGCTTACTAAAACAAAATACCCGCAACTATAATGTTCAAAATACTCCATATAGATAACAATCATCCGTTAATGCAGGATCAGCTAAAAAAAGCAGGTTTTGAGAACGATTCGGATTATATTTCTTCAAAAGAAGAAATTGAACGGAAAATAGCAGATTATCAAGGCGTGGTCATCCGGAGTCGGTTTAAAATTGATAAGACTTTTCTGGACAGGGCGACTGATCTGAGGTTTATCGCACGCGTTGGAGCTGGTTTGGAAAGCATCGATGAACCGTATGCCGCAGAAAAAAATGTAATGCTCATTGCTGCTCCCGAAGGAAATCGAAATGCGGTAGGTGAGCATGCTTTGGGTATGTTATTATCTCTTTTCAACAAACTGAATCAAGCTGACGCTGAAGTTCGGGCAGGAAATTGGAACCGCGAGTCAAACCGTGGCCTAGAGCTAGAAGGAAAAACTGTAGGTCTAATCGGTTACGGGAATATGGGGAAGGCTTTCGCAAAAAAACTAAAAGGTTTTGACTGTAAGGTTATCTGCCATGATATCAAGGAAAAAGTAGGCGATCAAAACGCCACCCAAGTATCCTTAAAAGAGCTACAGGAAACTGCAGACGTGCTAAGTCTACATACACCGTGGACGCCTCTCACCGATAAAATGATCAATGCAGAATTTATCTATCAGTTTACAAAACCATTCTGGCTAATCAACACCGCGCGCGGGAATAGCGTGATCACGGCAGATCTTGTAAAGGCCCTAAAAAGCGAAAAGATCCTGGGTGCGGGACTGGATGTACTGGAATACGAGAAACTCTCTTTTGAAAATCTCTTTAATGAAACCCTGCCAGAACCTTTGCAATATTTGATCAAAGCTAAAAACGTACTTCTTACACCACACATCGCAGGATGGACCGTAGAAAGTAAAATCAAACTGGCGCAGACCATCGTAGATAAAATACTCACCAATTTTAATGCTGAAGATGCGTAAAATAAATGTCCCAGCAACCATTAAATAAACGAAACCATGGAAGAAAACGGAAACTTTGATTCAAACAAAAACACTGGGGACGGCTTTTCAAAAGATGCTAAATCTACCGCAAGGGAATTTAAGGATGGCTGGAACGACATGATGCATAACAAACAGAACAAAAAGGTGCTTGCTGGCATACTAGCCATATTCTTTGGACAATTGGGCATTCACAAATTTGTGCTGGGCTATCAGAAAGAAGGTCTTATTTTATTGATCACCACAATAATTGGCTACATTTTACTCTGCGTTGCTGTGGGTGCTTTTGTTATCTTTTTTACTGGATTGATCGGTCTTATAGAAGGCATTGTATATCTCACAAAATCTGACGAAGAGTTTTATCAAACCTACCAAGTGGGTAAAAAACCGTGGTTTTAAGGCATAAATCGGGTTGAATAAGCCAATTTATCACTAAAAATCAGAACTTTACTGTTCTTCCATTTTCTTCTCCAGTTCTAACTGAAACTCTTCAAGTACCGGTTTTACTGTATTTTCTGGAAGATCTGCTATGCGTATATACATGAGTCCGTCTATAGCGTCATTAAACAAGGGATCGACATTAAAGGCGACCACTTTTGCATTCTGCTTGATGTATTTTTT
>JBBPYO010000187.1:0-12775 GCA_038199845.1 Flavobacteriales bacterium | reverse complement strand
GGAATAGCGAAAAACCGAATTTTATGCGGAATTTAACAAGTTGAGGAATTGTTTACCAATGAAAGCTAAAAATATAACGTAATGAAAGTTGAATGGATTTTACTCAAGTTGCGAAATATTAAGCTGATTTAGCGGAATAATTGGAACTTTTAAAAATCACTGAGATTGTGGGGATCATGCTAAAATTGGATAAAGATATGATGATAAATATTATAAGATTATGAAAGCTAAATATTTAAAGGTTGCTATACTTTTTTTTGGACTTTTTCTCTGCTTTTCCTTAAAGGCCCAAAAATCCAATGAAGAACTGAAAAAGCAATTAGAAGACCGTCCATATCCACAATGGTTCAGCGATGCCAAATTAGGTATTTTCATTCATTGGGGGCTTTATTCCGTGCCTGCATATGGCGAAAAGGAATCGTACGGGGAATGGTTCCTTAGGGGCATACAGACCGGGGATTCGTCACGTACGGCTTTCATGAAGGAGAATTATGGAAATAATTTCACCTATAAAGATTTCGCTCCCCTTTTTAAAGGAGAACTTTTTGATGCGGATCAATGGGCCAAATTATTTAAAAAGGCAGGTGCGAAATATGTGGTTTTGGTATCCAAGCATCATGATGGCTATGCACTCTGGCCAAGCAAGTACAGTCGCAACTGGAACACCATGGATATCGGCCCCAAACGGGATATTGTAGGTGAAGTGACAAATGCAGTGCGAAAACAAGGGTTAAAAATGGGATTGTATTATTCCCTTCCAGAATGGAACAATCCACTGCACCGCTGGTATACCGATCCCAATGACAGTATCTCTACCTATGTGAATGATTACATGATCCCACAGTTCAAGGAACTGATAATGGCCTATAAGCCAAAGGTGATTTTTACCGATGGGGAGTGGTACAATACAGCCGAACAGTGGCACGCTGCCGAACTGATCAACTGGTATTATGACACCGTGGGCCCAGAAGCTATTGTTAACAACCGCTGGGGGAGCGGGATCGACACGGGCTTTTTGACCCCGGAATACAGCTCTGGAATCCAGGAAACCGAACGTCCCTGGGCCGAAGTACGGGGCATAGGCCGGTCTTTTGGCCTTAACAGGAACGAGGATCTTGATGCTTATGGAACTTCCAAAGAACTTATCAAACGTTTTGTACAGACGGTCGCAAATGGGGGCGGTATGATTTTAAATGTTGGCCCAGCGGCAGATGGGATGATTCCGCTCATTCAGCAGGAACGCTTGATCCAGTTGGGAAACTGGCTCGATATCAATGGTGAGGCAATTTATGGATCGCAAGCTTATACCATCCGTACGGAGCAAAAACCGATTAAAGTTGAACATATCGATAAAAACATAAATTTTGATTGGGTCAGGAATTCACCCGACAGTGAAATACGGGAAGATGATTTTACCGGAAACTGGAGCGCATATCTTTCGGTGCCGGAAACCGGGCAATACACTTTTGAACTTAGTGCAGATGATGAAGCCCGTTTTCAACTGGATGGAAAAACCATATTGAATCAGGATTATGTCGCTGACGAAAATCAGGCCGAGGCGATGCGGGCGAAAAGCGGTGTTTCCGACATGACTACACTAAAATTGAAAAAGGGGAGTGTTTATAAGGTCAACATAGATTATAGGGAAATTGAACAAAATGCACATATCAAATTGTTCTGGAAAACAGAAACCGGGGAACAGGTCGTGGTTCCCGCTTCGGTATTCTTTCAGGATAAAGATCTTAAAAAACCTGGATTGAAAGTAGTATATACTTCCCTTAAAACCTATCTGGCATATACCCAAAACAACAGTAACTTATATGCGATCAGTTTTGAATGGCCCGAAGATGAACTTATACTTCACATTCCCGATCCCGGAAAGGATGCAAAGGTCACAATGCTTGGCCTGGACCGAAAACTTTCTTGGACCTACAGTAATGATGAAATGCATATTGACACCAAAAATATTACTTTTAAAGAACTGCCATCCTTTGACGTCTGGACCTTTAAAATTGAGAAAGATTAAGTCCTATTCAAAAAACATTGAATATTTTCTGGATCAATGGATGGTAAATTTGTCTTGTCCATTTATTCTGCATTCTTACTTACAGGAAAAATACGCGCATTGTAATTAGAGCTTCCTCAGAAAGTCAGAAGTGAAAGTTGTCCAATTCCGTGAACTTGGCCAAGATTTTAAAAGTGCCTGTTTCCATATATTTTGGATGAATTATCAGGTAAGGATACAAGGAAACTAGAGATTTGAACTATCTAACTTTGTGGATAAACTTTTATTTAAGCATATAAGTTAAATAGAATCAGTCCTAAATTTAATGGATATGAATGCAATGAAATGGTAAAACCAATCGCGTTTGTTTAGGCGTGCTAAACTAGCCGAAAACCAAAAATTGGATTAAATGGAATCCTTTGTAACATTGACCATAGTACTTTAGTGGATGGAGGTCACCAGTACCACACGAACAAAAGAACATCTTTGGCCATTGAACTTTAAGTATTATTGGCCGATGCGCTAACTAAAACTTTTGTAGTACATTACAAAGATTCAATAGTGCAAATTGCTCTAGGTATAGCCCAAATCGGAAATAGTGACATTCGTTTGGACCGAATAGCAGATACTTGTAATGCAGCTAATAAAATGTCCTCTTGAAAATTTAATGCCATAAACCAGACAACTATATAATACAATTTATTTCCAATGAAGAAGATGAACATACCTTTATAGAATGGACTGGTTGTGAACAAGAAGGAAGTACTAAGGTGGCAAGAATACTGTCTTTAACCTTAAAAAAAGATGGGGGAAAGAACAATTCCGCCCAATTTTTTTTAAAGAGTTACTGGTGAACTGTTTGGAATTGAGCTTTCTTTTTCAATTTATTATAAATATTTTGCTATAACTTAAAAAAATAGGAATGTAGTGCTCTTGATTATTAATATAAAAACCATGCAAATATCATTGCGATTCAAAAAGGTATGAAACTATTTCCAAAGGTGGAAGTTTTAGAAAATTCGAACGTTTAAAAGTAACCCTATTCACTAAAAATAGTAAATTCTAAGTATTACAATGGAGGAATATAAAGTCATCTATATGGCAGCCCAAAGCCTCAAAATAGATGGAGAAGATAACGATTACATTTGGGACAAAGCAGTGAGTCTCACCGATTTTTGTTCCCCATGGGAAGATAGTGCCTTTGATAAAATCGAATTCAAAGCGCTCTGGACCAAAGAAAACCTGTTATGTCGGTTTAGGGTGGAAGATCAGGAGGTCCATTTGGATAGTACTGAGATCGGTAACAAGAGCATCAACAAATCGGACCGTGTGGAACTCTTCTTTAGGATAGACGATTCACTTAGTCCTTATTATTGCCTGGAGATTGATCCTTCCGCAAGGCTTATGGATTTCAGGGCCCGCCCGTTGAGGCAATTTGATTTTGACTGGAACTGGCCGGCCAAGAATATTGAAGTAAGGTCAGTTATACAACCTGATTGTTTTATAGTTGAAATCGTTCTTAACATTGACTTCCTGAAAGAACTTGGTATTTTGAAAAACGGGCAACTGGAAACAGGAATCTTTAGGGCAAAATATGAGCAGCAAGAAGGTGGAAGTTATAAGCCCATTTGGATAACCTGGGTAGATCCGAAGACGAAAACCCCAGATTTTCATTCGGCGTTTTCTTTTGGTAGGTTGCGCCTACTGGATTTTTAGTTGATTATTATTGAAGCACACTTGTTATATCTTTTGGATAAAGGATTATATTAACGTTTGAACAGAAATACTGAAATTTAAAATATAATAAAGCTAACCTCAAAATCAAAAAAAATGAGCAAGCCAACCCTTGTAATTTTGGCTGCTGGAATGGGCAGCAGATACGGTGGATTAAAACAGTTGGACACCTTTTCGCCAGAAGGCGATACGATAATAGATTTTTCCCTGTACGATGCCCTACGAGCGGGATTTGGAAAATTTGTATTTATAATAAGAAAGAGCTTTGAGCAGGAGTTCAAGGAGATGTTCAACAAAAAACTTGAGGGCCGAGCTGAGGTGGCCTATGTCTTTCAGGAACTGGACAGAGTGCCAGAAAAATATGTAAATCCAGAGCGTGTGAAGCCCTGGGGTACCGGTCATGCGCTATTGATGGCCAAGGACGCCGTGCAGGGCAATTTTGCCATTATAAACGCGGACGATTTTTACGGTGCCGGAGCTTTTGAAACGATGTCAAAAGCCCTGGTAAGTACAAAGGAGGATTCCTACCATTTCAATATGATCGCCTACCTGCTGAAAAATACCGTTTCAGACCATGGTTATGTCTCCCGAGGGGAATGTGAAGTCGATTCCTACGGTAATTTAACAGATGTTACCGAAAGGGTACATATAGAAAAAGTGAATGGCGAGCTGATGCGCAAAGATGACGAGGGTAAATTTGTCCCCATTGACGAAAACACCATAGTCTCCATGAACTTTTGGGGATTTACCCCAAAATGCTTTGAATTTGGCCAGCAATTGCTGGAGCAGTTTCTCAAGGACAACACGGATAACCTCAAGGCCGAGTTCTTTATCCCCACGATCGTCAATGAAATCCTGAAATCGGACAAGGCCCGCGTGGAGGTTTTAAAATCTGATGCCCAATGGTTTGGTGTGACCTATAGGGAAGATAAGGCCATTGCCCAAGGCGCCGTAAGCGAGCTAAAGGCAGAAGGTGTATATCCCAAAAAACTCTGGTAACATGTCAAACGAAATTTTAAAACAGGTCTTCGATCAATTTGAGCACCAGGGCAGCTACCTCTCTTCAGAAGAGCTGGCCTCGGGTCATATCAATGACACCTATCTGATCAAGACCGAGGAAAAACCATTCTACGTCCTGCAGCGTATCAATCACGGAGTTTTTAAAGATGTGCCGGCACTGATCAAAAACAAAGTGGCCATCAGCGAGCATATTCACAAAAAACTGCAACACCTGTCCAAAAAGGGGCAGAGACGGCGTGTGCTGCGCTTTGAAAAGACAAAAAAAGGGGGTGATTACTACTGCGATCCCGAAGGTAATTATTGGAACTTGATGCGCTTTATAAGTGGCAGTGTGACCCACGAGCGGGTAACTTCAGAAAAGATCGCCTATCAGGGCGGACTGTTGATGGGTGAGTTCTTAAACTTGACAAGTGACTTTGAAGCATCAAAACTGGCCGAGGTCATCCCTGATTTTCATAATATGTCCTTTCGGTATTCCCAGTTTGAGGAGGCCTTACGCGACGCTCCACAAGATAAACTGGCACAGGCCGAAAAGTCCATTGATTATGTCAAGGAAGCAAAAGGGGAAATGCACATCCTGCAACGGCTGAAGGAATCTGGCGAGCTACCGATACGCGTCACCCACAACGACACGAAGATATCCAATGCACTTTTTGGCAAGAAAGGAAAGGGCTGGTGCATGATCGATACAGATACGGTGATGCCAGGAATCGTTCACTATGATTATGGTGATGCGGTGAGGACCATCTGCAATACCACACTTGAGGATGAGCCCAACCTGGATCTGGTAGATTTTAATATGGATTATTACGATGCCTATACCAAAGGCTTTCTGGAGCAGGTGGGATCCTCTCTTACCGCTGTAGAACTTAATTATTTGCCCTTGGGGGTCAAGACTATGATATTCATCATGGGAATCCGCTTTCTTACCGATTACCTGAACGGTGATATTTATTATAAAATCAAGTACCCAGAGCACAACCTGAATAGGGCAAAAAATCAATTCAGTCTATTGGACAGCTTTATCAAAAAACTGAACAACTAGAAACCGTAAACAATCTTGTACAAAACACTTTTAAGGATAAAAATCTAACGACTATGACAAAAGCCAAAACACCGCAAGGTACGCTAGTGCCTCTTCTCATCATCGGGGGACTCTTCGCCATTTTTGGGTTCGTGACATGGATCAATGGTGCATTGATCCCTTTTATGAAGACACTCAATGAGCTTACGGACGCCCAGTCCTATCTTGTGGCTTCGGCTTCCTATATTTCATTTGTGGTCATGGCCCTGCCGGCCTCTTACATCCTGAACAAGATAGGATATAAAAGGGGGATGTCCCTGGGCTTAATCATCATGGCGGTGGGCGCTTTAGTGTTTATACCGGCGGCAGAGGCCAGAACCTATTGGATGTTTCTAGCCGCAATATTTATTCAGGGCACTGGCATGACGCTCTTGCAGACAGCGGCAAACCCTTACGTAACGATATTGGGCCCCATTGAAAGTGGTGCAAAACGTATCGCGCTCATGGGGATCGCAAACAAGGTTGCGGGGGCTTTGGGCTCCTTGATTTTCGGGGCGATCTTACTTTCAGGAATCGATGAAATTAAGAATAATGTTTCCAGCGCTTCCGTAGAAGAAAAAAACATACTTCTGGACACCATGGCAGATAGTGTTGTAGTGCCCTATGTAGCGATGGCGGTGGTATTATTTGTACTGGGCCTTTTGATGAGAAAAGCGCCTTTGCCCCAGGTGGAGGCAGAGGATACAGAAGTTGTGGTAGAAGGGGAAACAGCCAAGACCAGCATATTTCAATTTCCACATCTATGGTTGGGCGTTTTTGCCCTGTTCGTCTATGTGGGCGCAGAGGTTATTGCCGGGGACACCATTATTTCCTATGGCATCTCTCTTGGCATGTCTGCAGATGATGCCAAGTTCTTTACCACCTTTACCTTAATGGCCATGGTAGCGACCTATGCCCTTGGCGTCTTCCTGATCCCCAAATATCTCAAACAAAAAAATGCGCTTATCGGGAGTGCAGTTCTGGGGATTGTGCTTAGTATTTGTGTCCTCTCCACTACCGGGTTTACTTCGGTCTTGTTCGTGGCGGGGCTGGGTGTAGCAAATGCACTGGTGTGGCCCGCAATTTGGCCCTTGAGCCTAAACGGTCTGGGCAGGTTTACAAAAACGGGTGCCGCCCTGCTCGTCATGGCGATATCTGGGGGTGCCGTTATCCCACCATTGTACGGCTGGCTGGTCGATGCCGACAAACATAAACTTATGCAAGGTGGCCTCAATGAGGCAGATGCCCTTGCACAATCTGCAAACTCTAGCTACTGGATATTGATACCCTGTTATGTCTTTATCCTGTTATTCGCATTGTGGGGACATAAGATCAAACACTGGAAAAACGCCTCTCATGCAAAAGTTAGTCGAAAAGGTGGCCAAATAATTTAAAGAAAATACATGATGATTTTCAATTGCAAATCAATATGATCGACAAAATATATAGATGGGGTATCATAGGCTGCGGAAAGGTCACGGAAGTCAAAAGTGGCCCCGCCTATCAGAAAACAGCAGGTTTTGAGCTGCATGCCGTGATGCGCAGGGATAAGCAAAAGGCCGAGGATTATGCCCATAGACACGGTGTGGCCAAATTTTACGTTCAAGCCGAAGACCTGATCAACGACCCGGAGATCGATGCGGTTTATATTGCGACCCCACCAGATTCACATTTTCATTATGCCTTAAAAGTTGCTGCGGCGGGCAAAATATGCTGTATAGAGAAACCCATGGCTCCCTCTTTTGAAGAATGCGTGCGCATCGATAAAGCATTCGAAGAAAAGGGAATCCCACTATTCGTTGCATATTACAGACGATCCCTGCCCCGGTTTGCGCAGGTAAAGGCTTGGCTTGACACACACGAAATAGGGGCGGTTCGTCATATCAACTGGCATTTTAGCAAACCTGCCAGTGACATCGATTTATCGGGAGAATACAATTGGCGCACAGATGCCAAGGTTGCACCGGGCGGTTATTTTGACGATCTCGCATCCCATGGCCTGGACCTGTTCGCTCATCTTCTCGGACCAATCACAAGGGCAAATGGTTGCAGCGTCAACCAGCAGGGACTGTACACCGCTAGGGATAGCGTAGTTGGGAACTGGGTGCATGATGCAGGGATCACTGGTTCGGGTAGCTGGAATTTTGGTTCATGGAAAAGGGAGGATGATGTGGCGATTTATGGGGAAACCGGGAAAATAACCTTTTCGGTGTTTGGTAACGTTCCGTTGATTCTGGAAAATAAGGAGGGCACAAAAAGCCTTCAAATCGCAAATCCGGAAAATATTCAATTATTTCATGTAAGAAACATGAGGAAGCATCTGGTCGAGAATCAATTGCATCCTTCCAATGGAAAAACAGCAGCACTAACAAGCTGGGTTATCGATTCTATTTTGGGCAAGCAAGGTTTATCAAATATTGAAGAACACCATTTAAAATAACATAATCATGCTAAAAAGTGATATCGACAAGGCCATAGGTTTTGAAAAACGTTTTAAGAACATCTTTACAATATGGTATTTGGAAATTCTATTTCTGGCTTAAAGGTTATTGTAAGAGAAATAAAGTATCTTCAGGTTAAAAAATGATCAAAAATAATCCTGTATTTCGGGTCTGACAACGGGAAAATTGGTTCAACGATTCCAAATCGTACTGAAATTTAAAACTCTTGCAACCATTCCACTGTAAAAAACAATTATAAGTACCACAAAAGCGATGATGTAAATTACCGATCATCAATAGTGGAACTTGGGATTGAAAATACAGTTATCTTTAAAATTTGCTACGTAAGCGTTTCCCAAGATCCAGTTATTGCCAATGTATGCCCATTTTCCTGAATATTCACAAACATTGTTTTTCCGGAGGGTGAGAATACAATGCCAGCAAATTCGGAGTGCGATCCTCGATTAAGGGCAAAGGTGTATAAACTCCCGTCGGGTCTGATCCCAAGAATCCTATTTCTACCGCCATTATCCTCACAGACCATAAGGTCGCCCCATGGGGCAAAGGTAAGGTTGTCGCACATGTTTAGCACGTTCCTGTCCCGCGATTCCACAAAGAGTTCCAGCGTGCCCGAGGTGGAGGATGCAGTTTCCTGACCCTCGTCTGGGGACGGTCTGTATTTGAAGATCTGTCCCCATTTTTCTTTACCTCCATTGGTACAGGCAAAATAGAGCTCTTTATCACCGAACCAGATCCCTTCGCCCCTTGCGAAACGTGCTGCGCCGTTTTCAAAACCCCGGTAGCGCAGATCGTCTTTAGCGGAGCGTACATCATCGATATTCAACCACTTTACCTCATATTGTGTATTCTCAATCACGGTCTCAACTTCCCAGTTTCTGGTATCAAATCCCTTTTTGTCCGATACGGAAAGTACCTGCAATTGACCGCCCAAATGAAGCCTTTCTTTGACATTCGGTATATATCTGTAAATAAGGCCATCTGAACGATCCTCGGTCATGTATACAATACTCTTATCAGGGTGTACCGCCACTGCTTCGTGATTAAACCTTCCCATTTCTTCTATAGGTGCGGGATTTACCGTTTCCCTGGAACCGGCAGGAACCTCAAAAATAAACCCATGATCTTTTTCAGCAAGGCCACCTTTGGTCGTTACATCTTCCTCGCAACTAAGCCAGCTTCCCCACGGGGTAATTCCGCCAGCGCAGTTACGATAAGTTCCCGTAAGGCTCAAGAACTGCCTTTCCAAGACCTGAGTCGTCTCGTTATAAATCATTGTAGTTGTACCTCCCAATCCTGGGCTTTCCATATTTCCCGTATCGTATATTTTGATCGGTGCTATTTTATCCAGCAGCTCATTGGAGGGGCCAAAAGGGCTATTCGACAATGGGCGCGGATTGTTTTCGTGGTTACGTACCAGAATAACTTCGTTGTTGCTCGCTCCTTCAAAAGTACCCATCCCATCAGGACGGCCCGGAACAAGGAAACCATCCTCCATCATTTCCCCTGACCGTGAGATAATCTTATAATCAAATCCACTTGGAAGATCCAGATAGTTTTCCGGATCCGGAATCAAATCGACACCGAGCTTACTGTCATTGATAAGTATGTCTTTTACTGAACATCTTGTTAGGGCTAGAAAGCCAAAACTTACCAAAGCGGTGTTCTTGATAAAATTCCTTCGATCTCTTTGGACGATTAATCTTTCATTTTTTTTCATGTGATTTTTTATAGTTAATCAACAATACGAATCACGATGGGATTGAATCTTCGCTTAAAAGTAAAAGATACGATGAATTTACCGTTTTGTGTAATAATATAAATTATCCTGGCAAACAATCTAAACTCATTTAATAACCTGCCTATAACTGATCTTTTAGATTATTTAAAAAAAAGTGACACTTTTCTTAGCTTAAGATAATCTTAAAGAAATCTATAAGCCTATAATTTTTGAGCGTTTAAATTTTGACGTGAAGAGTGACATGACAAATAAACCTATTATACTATTGACATTTATGGAATGGAGACACAGAAAAGTTCACCTTCCTTTAGAGTATATTTTCTAAAGTTTAACGACAACTGCCAACTTTAGACGCTCTTTAGAATTCTAAGATAATTTTGATTTCAAGATTTCAGCATACCTATAGGCCGTTTTTGGGTCAAATATACTGATAGCCAAGTTGCAATAACAATTGTTTGAAAAGGCACCTAAATTTTGAAACCTATATTTTTTCGTCGTGAAAAAGCTGCTTCTATTTATTTCATGGTTTTGTATAGCGTATAGCTCCCACGCACAGGAAAATTCCCTTGAATATTTTTTGGGGAAGGCAAAACAAACTAACGACTCCCTTTATAGTTCCGTGAGCTTACAAAAAATCGGACAGTTGCAGGAGCAAATGATTAATGCCCAGAACAGGACACCGCAAGTGGAGGCTCTTGCGAATCTTGTATTTGCGCCTTATTTTGACAATAATGGTAAGGTGATCGATATTTCTACCAGCCCATCTCCAAATGCTTTTGGATATGATGCCGGTATTAGCAATGGTGGACTTTACGCCGCCCAGTTAAAGGTTACTCAACAACTTTTTAACCGGGCGATTACTAACAATCTTTTATTTCAGAACAAAGTTCAAAATGATGGTTTTGCTCTCACTTATGAAGAAGTTTATAATAATTTAGAATATAATATTACGAGGCTTTATGTAATGGCCTATGGATTTCAACTGCAGGAGGAACTCAACCAAAACCTACTTGTAGATCTGGAAAAACGGCTAAAAATCATCGGAATACTGGTCAAAAACGGAATTTTGTTGCAGAGCGATTATCTGCTGGTACAAGTCAATCTTGACCAGACCAAAATACAATTGCAACAAGTGCAGAATGATCTTAGCGAATCAATAAGACAGTTATATTCATTCAGCGCGGCACCTATTGATCAAAACACGGTACTATCTTTTCCAAGTCTGGCAATCATGCCAAAAAAACAAGATTTTTTTTTCGAAAAAAGGTTTGTTAATGATAGCTTACAAGTTGAAGCAAATCGTGCCGTTTTCAACAATAAATATAAGCCGAAGGTTTCAGCTTTTGTGGATGGGGGACTGAATGCCGTTCAAATCCCCAATATTTACCGTAAGATAGGAGCGAGTGCCGGACTCCAGTTTAACCTTCCCATTTATGATGGGCATCAACGTAAAATTAACGCGCAGCAGAGCGCAATACGGAAGGAAATCTTGCTCAATTCCCTAAAAAATAATGAAACAGTTAAGCTGAACAACCTACAGAGCCTGCTTGATCAGATTGCCGCTCAAGTTGAAAACCTTAATCTTATGGATCAACAATTGAAGAAGCTTGATCTACTGATGCAGCTTTACAAGGAAAAACTGGTCAAGGGCCAGGTTTCGGTGATCGATTACCTCAACGTGATCCAAAATTATAAGATGCAGGAAAACGCAAAGATACAGATGCAGACCAATCTCTGGCTGCTCCAAAATCAATATAACTACATAAACTGGTGACCATGGGATATATTAATCTTAAAAATGTCTTTCTATACATGGGAATCCTTGCATTGTTTTTTTCCTGTAAAGGAAATAATAAGGACAGGCCCGTATTGGAAAAATCTGCCATTGAGATCAAAACCGCCATAGTATTGAATAGGGATATAAAAGAATATCAAGTTTTTAACGGGACTACCCAATATCTGAAAAAAGAAAGCCTACGTGCCAATATTACTGGCTATATCTCTTACTTGCCCTACGGGCGCGGCGATCAGGTAAAGCGTGGGGCAACCTTTGCCACCCTACGCACCAAGGAACAGAGCGCTCTGGCAGAAGCGGTAAAAATCGACAGTTCGCTAGCACAGTTTGCAAAACCGTTACGTATAACCACAAATGCCACGGGCATCATAACCCAACTAAATATTGTAAAGGGCGATTATGTTGCGGAAGGGGATATTTTGGGCGTGATCGCCCAGCCGAAAACGCTGGTCGTAAAGGTAAATGTTCCCTACAGCGAGAAAAATACAATGGATGTGGGTACGTCCTGTCAGATCATGATCCCCAATCAAAATAGCATCGCTGCCAAAATTACCGGTAAGCTGCCCGTTATCGATTCCGTAAATCAAACCCAGGCGTTTCTTATTGCACTTCCCGATCAACAATTGCCGGAACGTCTCAATGTAAATGTAAGAACGGTGCTCAAGCGTGATAGCACCGCACTCAGTATTCCACATATGGCGTTACAGACTAATGAGCTCATGACCGAATTCTGGGTAATGAAGGTGTTTAACGACACGCTGGCCATTAAGGAAAAGGTCACACCGCTCTTGCAGAACGATTCGGTGGTGCAGATCAATTCAGTAAATGTCAAATTGGGCGATCGCGTTGTCACCGAGGGGAGCTACCAGATGCATGATTCTACGGAGGTAAAAATCATGAAGCAATGAAAAATATCTTTAACAGTTACAAATATCCATTGCTTGCCATTGGTATTTTG
>JBBPYO010000186.1:0-5082 GCA_038199845.1 Flavobacteriales bacterium | reverse complement strand
TGGGAGCTACTATTTTTACCAATGCTTGTGGGCCATGTATCGGTCAGTGGGATCGTAGTGACCGCAAAGGAGATGAGAAAAACACCATTGTACATTCGTTTAACCGTAACTTCTCTAAGCGTGCAGATGGAAACCCAAATACTCATGCTTTTGTTGGATCTCCTGAAATGGTTGCTGCAATAGCAATTTCGGGTCGGTTGGATTTTGATCCTATGAACGATACCTTATTAAACGAAGATGGCGAACAGGTAAAACTAGACATACCTGTAGGCCTTGAGCTTCCACCAAAGGGATTTGCAGTGGATGAAAACGGTTTCCTAGCTCCAACGGAAGATGGTAGTTCTGTAGATGTAAAGGTTGCAGAAGACAGTGAACGCCTCGAGTTGCTTAAACCTTTCGAACCAATTAAAGATTCTGAACTGAAGGAGGTCAAATTGCTTATTAAAGCATTTGGTAAATGTACTACAGATCATATCTCTATGGCTGGACCCTGGTTGCGTTACAGAGGTCATCTGGATAACATTTCCAACAACTGTCTAATTGGTGCGGTAAATGCTTACAATAAAAAGACAAACTTCGTAATGAACCAACTTACGGGAGAGTATGGCGGTGTACCTGATACGCAGCGGGAGTATAAAGCAGCAGGAATCAAAACAATAGTTGTGGGGGACCATAATTATGGAGAAGGTTCTTCACGTGAGCACGCAGCAATGGAGCCTAGATTTTTAGGAGTTGCCGCTGTTTTGGTAAAATCATTTGCACGTATTCACGAGACAAATCTTAAAAAACAAGGTATGTTAGGCCTGACTTTTGCCACGGAAAGTGACTATGATTTGATATTAGAAGATGATACGTTCAGTTTTACTGATATTGAATCTTTCGCACCAGATAAATCGTTAACTATTGAAGTAAAACATAAAGATGGAAGCAAAGATACCATCATAACAAATCATACCTATAATGATGCGCAAATTGCTTGGTATCGCGAAGGTTCTGCCCTAAACTTAATCCAAAAGCAAAACGCTTAATTATAATTGGACTTTATATAGAAAGCCAAATCCTAAAAGGGTTTGGTTTTCTTTTTTTGTTAAGTAAAATACCTGTTCATAAAATACGTTTGCTTTAAACTTAAATATAAAATTATGAGAATGTACAAATTAGTAATGTTGGTGGCCGCCTGCGGAATAATTATGAGCTCCTGCTCTGGAGATGATGACGGCTCCAATGCTGCAGTCATCAAACTTGATGTTTTAGGCCTGCAAAAGCTGGAGACAAATGTGGAGTATGAAGCATGGATTGTCGTAGATGGAGAAAATAAATCGTTGGGCCGTTTTACAGACGTATCTTTCCCCAAACAATTTAGCGGAAACAGTAGCGATATAGCGAATGCAACACAATTTAAGTTGAGCATTGAGCCAGGTAATGATCCCAGCCCAGAAATCAGTAATACCGTTTTGCTGAGCGGTAATTTTGCCGGGAATGGAGCGCAACTGGATATAAGAGGAACTTTGGGTAGTTTTGAAAATGCATCTGGAGTTTTCATGCTGAAAACACCGACGGACAATAACTCAAATAATGAACAGAGCGGTATCTACTGGCAGCGTCCAGACAATAGAGCAGGATTGGAGCTTCCCAGTTTGCCCTTAGGTTGGAAATACGAAGGATGGGTTACCGTACCTACCGCAAATGGAACCGTAAATCTTTCCACCGGAACATTTAGCGAGCCTAATGGGCGCGATGATTTTTTACCCTATAGTATGACACTAAATGCGCCACCTGCTTTTCCTGGTGAAGACTTTTTGAACCTGAATCTGCTTTCTAAAAGTGGTGTGAACACAATCCCTGATTTACGGGGGGCGAATGTTTTTATTTCCATAGAACCTTTCCCGGACAATGATGGGAATGCTCCTTTTATTCTGCAGCCCTTAAGTGGAGACGCAGGTATGGAACTTTCCCCGGCTATAAATACGATGAATTTAAAAACAGCGTCTTTTCCAGTAGGTACCGCTTCCAAAGAATAGGTGATCTAAAGTGTTAGTACTATTAATCTGAGTTCGAGTAACTATAATAAAGTTTTGAAAATTGTCATTTCGAGTGATTTTTGTAAAAAATTGTATTGAGAAAGGTCATTTTCAATCGAAAAATATAGATCTCAATACAAAATTTTTTCAGCATTTCACGCGATCTGAAACATCTTGTTTAGATCGAACTTACCTTATCATAAAAAAAAATCTTGAACATTGTTCAAGATTTTTTTATTTTTTATGTTATCCATTTTTTACTGGATTTCGGTCATTTTTAGAGAAAAGAAGCCATTAAACGCTTGTACTTATCTGATCCACTTTCTCAAGAATTTGATCTATATTCCGCTGTATGCGCTCTACGGAGTGCTCCAGTTTGTTTGAAGATTCATCATCCTTAATATCTACTACATTAAGAGATCTTGTGATTTTGCCCTGTACGTTAAGGATTTCGGTGATATTTTTTAACGAGTAGGTAATATCATCATAATTGGGATTATCGCTAGAAAAAATAATTGAATTGTTATTTAAATCTTTTTTTATACGTTTCGTAAGTACTGCTTTAGGAGTGATTATTACTACGATTGACCCATCTATTATGGAGGTGAGATCGTCAATATGTTTTGTGATAAGAATATCGCCGTGCGTGAGCGTGGGCATCATACTATCCCCTTCCACCTCAAAAAGCTTCTGATTTTTCTGGGAATCAAATCCGGGAATTCGGTACATTTCTAAAGCACCTAACCACTCTTCGTTTTCTCGATTTTCAATAAAACCAGCGTGTGCACTCACGTTAATCAACGGTATAAAACCATTTTTTAACGACATCGTCACCGCATTATGAGAACCTTTTAAAATTCGGTCTGTTGGCACACTATAAAGTTTGCTTAGAGTAAGCAGATGCTCTGTGGTTATTGAATTCTGACCATTCTCGATTAAAGAATAAGCGCCTTGAGTAATTTTTAGCTCGAGCGCAATTTTTTTTTGGGACAGACCAGCGGTTTCACGCAAAGCCTTTAATTGTTTTGAAATTGACATAATTTTTGATTCTCTTTCTTAAGCGATTTGGAGCAATTTAATCGCTAATTTAATATTTTTTTATGAAATGGATCACATTGAAAGTCATTTGTCTAGTAAAAATGGATTACAAAGAAAAAATAAACTGTATAATGTTAATCTTATAATGATGTTTATATTGGATTATGGACTCCATCAACTCTCATTCGGTTGACTGCTATACTGATTACACCAGTATGTACGTTTGTTTCTGAACTTCGGTTTTTTAATTCAATCTTCGTTAACTAGGTTGAATTTCTTCAAGTATCAATTAATTGCGGCAAATTTTGTATTGAATTCAGTGATTGCAATTACTTATAAGTACTACTAGTCGAAGAGTATAACAATTACTATCGCAAAAAATTATATTTTTAGCTGAAATAATTAAATATTGTACGCAATCGAGAAGTAATGCGAAAATACAAACCGATTATTTCATAGATTTAATCAATTTCATATTCCAGTCGCATCGTGATGCTCGCTGTCTTTTTTTTATCCGAAGTATTGAAAGAACCACTCCAACTGTAGTCTTCGCTGCTATTTTGTCCAGTTATTTGAAAAACGCCCATTGAAGCACTTTTAAGACTTCCTAGTTCTCCACCTCCGTTTTCAGCTATTCTTTTAGCGCGAATGCGTGCATCTGCCGTGGCTTGGGATATCATTTCTATTTTAAGATCCGCTAGTTTAGTATAATAATAGCGTGGAGGGCTGCTTTGTAATTGCACATCTTTATTTAGCAGTTCTGTGATTTCACGGCTCACCAGTTCCACTTTCTCAACGTCTTTAGATTCTACCTTTACGGTTTGTCTAAGTTCGTAGCCGGTAAATAGAGTACCGGTAAAGTTGCCGTTTTGATATTGATTTTCCCGTTGCTCGTTGGTGATTACCGCTTCAAAAACAATTTGATCTGGAGCTATACCTTTTTCTGTTATGTATTTGCGTACGATTTCCTTGTCGCGGGCAAGATCATTGAAAGCTTTCTGTAAATCTAGATTTACCCGTACAAAATCTGCCTCCCAAACAATTAAATCAGACACAAAATCTGTGTTGCCAGAACCTGTGGTGGAAATGGTGCCATCTGGGTTGGCTCTGTTTAAATATGCGTTCCCCAGCAAATAGGAAGCAATGATTATGGCCAGGCTAAAGATAATTGCATTGAGAAATTTCATAGGTCTACCGTTTAATATTTCAAAAGTAAATAGAAATCTGGTCAAAGGGTTATTTTATCCGATTAAAATTCGGTTGAATTTATTAAATAAAATTTCAAATAATATAAAATCCTTTTCAAATAGCAATTCTTGTTGCTGCCTAAAATCATTTTAAATCTTATTTTTGCGCTTATGATAGATACCGTTTTAATTCTGGATTTTGGGTCGCAATACACCCAGCTCATCGCAAGACGCGTTCGTGAACTGAACATTTTTTGTGAAATCGTCCCTTTCAATAAAATACCCGAAGATTTAACTGCCTGTAAGGCCGTTATTCTCTCTGGTTCTCCATTTTCTGTACTTGCAGAAAAAGCTCCCCAGCCAAAACTGGAAGCTATAAGAGGAAAATTACCATTACTGGGTATCTGTTACGGTGCTCAGTACCTTTCCCATAATTTCGGTGGTGAGGTTGGCCAGTCCAACACCCGCGAATATGGAAGGGCAAATTTGTCTATGATTAAGTCAGGAGAACCTTTTTTTAAAGGGGTAGAAGAGGGCAGTCAAGTATGGATGAGCCATAGCGATACCATAAAATCCCTTCCTGAAAAAGCGGTGAGACTCGCTAGTACCAATGACGTGCTTAACGCAGCGTATCGTCTGGAAGGAGAAGAAACCTATGCTATCCAATTTCATCCAGAAGTTTATCACACCACATATGGCAAACAAGTGCTGCAAAATTTTCTGGTAAATATTGCTGGAGTATCCCAAGATTGGACACCAGATAATTTTGTTGAAAAAACAGTAGAAGATCTTCAGAAACGGTTGGGCAATGATAAAGTTGTTCTTGGACTTTCTGG
>JBBPYO010000185.1:0-2271 GCA_038199845.1 Flavobacteriales bacterium | reverse complement strand
GTCATCATATTTTTTCATTTGGCAACTGAAAAGTTAAAGTATTACAAAATACAAAAAATATAGCTTGTGCTTTATTCAATAAAATCACATATTTTAGCTTTCTTTTTTACATTCCAACTGTTGTCCTAAAAGTATATAGATTATACAGAACTCATATCCTGTCCTGTATATAACCACTAGGAAGCGCAGTCATTTAATCAAGAACGAATTAAGCGTTAGGGATTGCAGTGGAAATCCTTTTTGTGAGGAACGAACAAAAAGATTGCAACGAAAAGCCCGACCCGCAGGGAAACGCCCAAAACATTATACAAATAGCCCAAAGGCTCCTCCGAAAGTTACTTTAATCGAAGTATAAAACCGAAAAATTTCTGATAAAATATACTACTGAATTACAACAATTTCCAGATATTCAAATTGATATTTATCTAAGTATTTCAGATTATTTTTACCTTAGAAGTTCCAAAAAACGCTTCATAACGCTCTAAAACCTTCTTAAACAACAGGTAAAACAACATCGCCATAAGCACTCCAAATCCAGCACCTACCAATATATCGGCGGGATAATGCACGCCAACTAAAATCCTACTCATTGCAAATAAAATGGGCCAGATGTAAAGCAGATAAATCCATTTAAATCGGTGCCTTAAAACCAGAACAACAAAAGTGGTTACCGTAAATGAGGAGGCAGCGTGACCGGAAAAAAAAGAAAAATTATGAGGTTCCTGGATTACACGTATTAGATTTTCGAGTAGTGGTTGATTACTAGGTCGCAATCGCGCAACATTTACTTTTACAAGATCTGTAAAACCTACTGTTGCCAAAACGTCAACCAATAAAAAAAATACTCCAAGAGATGCTTTTCGCCAGTTAAAGGCAAAAAAAAACAAGATTAAAATAATAATATAGAGCGGAATCCAATGTTTGGGGATTGTAATAAAAATCCAGAAGGCATCATAGTCTTCCACCCCCAGATTATTGAGGAAAATAAAGGCATCCCTATCCCATTGAGCAAGCTTTTCCCACATTAAAAGCGACGTTTCACAGAACCTGTAATCTCATCAATATTTTCTTTAGCCTTTTGAATTTCGCTTTTTACGTCTTTGGCTATATCTGAATTGATTCCACGTTCTTCGGCACTTTTAGTGATTTCGGATTTAATATCATCCGTGGCCTGGCGCAAGGTGCGCATACCTTTACCAAGACCTCTTGCTATATCGGGAACTTTATCAGCCCCAAAAACCATTATTACTATAAAAACAACGAAGGCGATCTCGCCACCGCTGATAAAAAGTGGTATTATCATAGACAACAAATATAACAGGAAAAAACAAAAGCCGGCGAATTTTCGCCAGCTTTTTATTTGATGTTTAACGCTATTTTAATATCAATACTACTTTTTAGTACTCAACAGCTTACATACTTTTAAAATCGAGTTTTAAAGATGATTTATGACATTATACAAATCAGCCCTTAATTATTGACTTTATTTTTAAATTGGTCAAACTCACTTTTGCTCTCTGCTTGTGCAGGCCAGCTATTATTAGTAAGATCAACATCTGCCGTTTCCTGATCGGGATCTATGTTTACACCCACCAGTTCTTTATCTGTGGCGAGTACTTTGCTCACTTCGGCATCATTTTTACGCCAAATTTGTACAGGATAGGTTTTTTTCTCTTTGGAGCCATCTGCGTACGTATATTCTACGATAAGCGGCATGGGAATTCCGCCAGGTTTTGTAAAGGTAATTGCATAAAAATGCTTGGGCACCTTCATTTCGTCACGTTGTTGTGGCGTGAAATTATCCATCATAAAAGCCTTGAGTTTAGGCGCGGTTTCTAAAGGAGATTTTTTCTTCATCTCTGGTTTGAACTCGTCACTTTTCTCTTCAACTACATAAAGCGCATCAATGTCGCCAGCATTAACATCATACTTTGACAGCATCTCTTTTCCTTTCGCAGTGGGCGTATCGGTCACATAATAGGATTTTACGTCCTTAACGCCTATATCTACATTGTCTGTGGTATAAAACCAGCCTCTCCAGTACCAATCAAGGTCTAAAGCAGAAGCGTCTTCCATGGTTCGGAAAAAATCCTCAGGTGTAGGATGTTTGAACATCCAGCGGTGGGCGTAGGTTTTAAAAGAATAATCAAAAAGTTCACGTCCCATAACGGTTTCCCTTAAAATATTAAGCGCCGTGGCGGGTTTTCCGTAGGCATTATTTCCCAACTGATACACGTTTTCTGGATTTGACATAATGGGCGCGATATAATC
>JBBPYO010000184.1:0-7564 GCA_038199845.1 Flavobacteriales bacterium | reverse complement strand
TGGGAACTTCCTCAATGACTGCAAAAGGGACATCGGCCACTTCATTATCATTGGTAGAATCATCCATATTAATCGAAATGTTTGCTTCTGAACTTATCGCTTTATTTAAAGAATGCGTTGCAAGATCAACAATTCCCTTTTTCTCATTTTCCGTCAATTCCCCCTTTGCATCAATAGTAGCCTGCAAATCTATAATCTGCTGTTCTAAAGTTTGTGGTTGATTGTCATCTGAACTTTTGTCCGTTGAGCAACCTACGTACGTGAGCATGCCAGCAAGTACAGGAACAAGGAGTAAATACTTCCATTTTGCGGTTGTTTTTGAATTTTTTTGTAACATAATGATTCGTTTTTTGATTAATGATTGATTAAAAAATGTATTGATGAATGAAATTTTTTGACTGCCAAAAGCGGTGTTTAATAATTGGTTGTAATACGAAATGGGTTCTGTTTGGCGTACTGCTTTGGCATCTGCGATATATTCATGTAGTTCACTTATACAGCGCTGATAACCGTAAATTATAGGGTTAAACCAAAATAGGATGCGCAACAGTTCAAAAAAGAGCAAATCGAGACCATGCCGCTGGGAAACGTGCACCTTTTCATGGGCGAGAATGTGCCGGCGGGTTTCCGCATCCATGTTTTCACCTAGAAAAATGGTATTTAAAAAGGTAAATGCGGCGTCACTATTGGGGATTGTAATGATGCGTTGGTCATCTTTCCGCTTAAAGCGAAAAAATCTATTAACCTCTTGATATTTGCGCACTAATATTATCAAGGTGCAAACTATTCCGGCCAGATAAAGCGCCATCCACCAGAAAGCGCCGGAAAAATTCTGCGTTGTTTCCGTTACTGAAGCGCCCGCCGGAGCCGTACCTATGACCACGGGATTCAATTCTTGAAGCTGCGCCGGTAGAAACACTTGAGATTGTAACAGCGGTATTTCTATAAAAAGGCAATACAAAGGCAAGCAAAACAGTACTTAAAAGATAGATTCTGTTCCACTGGAAAAACGTTTCCTTCCGCAGGAATAGCAGGTAAATACCTAAAAAAATCGCCTGAAAAACAATGACTTCTATAAGATAGGTTTCCATGATCAACGTTCTTTATTAATTTCTTTTAAGATGGACTCCAGCTCCTCTATGCTCATGTCCTTTTTCTTCACAAAGAAGGAGACCATACTTTTAAAACTTCCGTTAAAATAATCGTTCACCATTTTATTCATGGAGTCGCTGCTGTATTTAGCCTTTTCAACCCTGGCAAAATAGATATGTCCCCTGCCCTCTTTTTTATAATCCACAAAACCTTTGTTTTCCAAAATACGGACAATGGTAGAAACCGTATTATAAGCAGGTTTTGGCGCTGGCATTTGCTCAACGATCGCAGCCACATTAGCTTCTTTTAACTCCCAAAGGATCTGCATGATCTCTTCTTCGGCCTTGGTCAATTGTTTCATATTTGAAATTATTTAATTACTTACATATCAAATATACCTAAAACTTTAGTTTAAACTAATCTTTTAGGTCATTAATTTTTAAAATAGCTAAATATCTTCAATTTATGTTGGGAATATCCGCGACAAATAGATTAAAATAGCGGTAAAACAGTCCGTTTTTTGTGGGTTTTAGGCCGTTTTTTAAGATGAACCAAGCTTATTTAATTGTTCGAAGCATTTGTTTAACTTGATAAAATGATTCTGTAAATACCTTCGCTAAAAATGGAAGGATGTCGCTATAGTCAATGGAAAGATTGAACTCTAAAGATGGTTTAAGAAAAAAATTGCGTATGCAACCACCCCTGCCGCTTGAAGCGGCGTCCCCTCCTTGAGAAGGAGGGGAACCTTTAAAAAAAATGTGTTTCTAAGAAACACATCAGGATAAATTTTAAGCAGAAACTTTAATACTTACCACAAAACCTTCCGCATTACGGACATTAAAAACCGTGTTGTCTTCAAAAATAAGGTACTGCCCCTTGATTCCTTTTAAAACACCATCGAAGCTGGGCGTTTTTTCCAGATTGAGGCTTTTTAGCTTTTCGGGATAGCGCAATACAGGAAATTCAATATGAGTTTCTTGAGTGCTGCTTATAAAATAATCTTGCGCTTCTTCGGGGATAAATTGTTTGAGTTGATCCCTGAATTCAAAAAGATTTTGATCTTCAATATCATTCCTGAGCATTTTTCGCCAGTTGGTTTTATCTGCCACATGGCTTTTAAGCGCGACCTCTGTGATCCCGGCGAGGTATCTGTTTGGCGTTTCTACAATTTCTATTGCTTCATGCGCTCCCTGATCTATCCACCGGGTGGGAATTTGCGTTTTTCGGGTGACACCCACTTTTATATTGCTGCTGTTTGCCAGATACACAATGTGCGGTTTTAGCTGCACCTGTTTTTCATATTCTAAATTGCGGTGTTCTTGATCCAGATGTGCGGTACTCAATTCTGGTCGCATGATCCAGTCTGCCGTTTGCGGGAGTTTATAAAAATCATCGTAGCAATACCCTTGTCGGTAGATTTTCTTGTTCTTTCCGCAGGCAAGACATTGATAGCGCAGAAAATCGATGTGCAAACGCTTGTTGAGAAGTTGGTTTACATGAATGAAATCTGACTCAAAAAGGAGGTAATATTGCACCGGAATTTGAAATTCCGTTCTCATTTTGGTCAGTACACCCTGATATTGCATAAAAATAATGTTTGTGGTTTCTGGAATGCTTTCGCTCTCGCTTCACATAAAATAATTGAAAAAATGTATTTTTGGAATATTCTAAGTTTTCCGCTGAAGGAATTGAAGTTCTCATTTCATGAAGAAAAAGTCATCTTCATTTTATCTCTTCAGTACGGTATAAAAATTTAGAAAAACCTAACTTTAAACCGCTTAAAGCTATTACCGCTTAACCAGCTAATTTGTCTTTAAGAAACAAAGATACTAACAAAAATGCCTATTCCTTTAGTCAATTCAGTCGCGTCCTGGTTCTTGAAGAAACGCATTCACCAGATGGAACTGTTTATAAAATATCCGCACGATGTACAGCAAGAGTTGCTACTTAAACTTGTGCACCGAGCCAAAAATACAGAACTGGGAAAGAAATATGGTTTTGAAGACATAAAAAACTATGAGCAGTTTGCAGAGTGTGTGCCGTTAACCACGTACGAATGCTTTCAGGAAAAAATAGAACGCAGCAGAAAAGGGGAGACTAATATTTTCTGGCCCACGCCCATACGCTGGTTTGCACAGAGCAGCGGCACCACAAACGCCCGCAGCAAATACATTCCTGTAAGTCAGGAGTCGTTAGAAGATTGTCATTATGCCGCCAGCAAGGACTTATTGTGCATCTACCTGAACAATAATCCCGAAGCCCAGATGTTTACGGGTAAAAGTCTGCGCCTGGGCGGAAGTAAAAAACTCTATGAAAATAACGGTACTTCTTACGGAGATTTATCTGCCATTTTAATCGATAATATGCCATTCTGGGCCGAATTTAGCAGTACGCCCGGCAACGAAGTCTCGCTGATGGATGACTGGGAAACCAAGATGCAGGCCATCGTTAACGAGACCATAAAAGAGAACGTGACCAGTCTTGCCGGCGTGCCCTCATGGATGCTGGTTTTGCTGAATACCGTGTTAGAAACCACTCAAAAGACTTCCATTTTTGAGATCTGGCCAAACCTTGAAGTGTATTTTCACGGGGGAGTGAGCTTTGAACCCTACCGCGAGCAGTATCAAAAAATACTTCCGAAGAATGATTTTCGCTACTACGAAATCTACAATGCTTCCGAAGGGTTTTTTGCCATTCAAGATCGCAATGATTCTTCGGAATTACTGCTTATGCTTGACTATGGAATATTTTATGAATTTATTCCGGTACGGGGAAATGATGGTCAAAATGAACCGCCCATTCCGCTTGATCAGGTGCAACTGGGTGTAAATTATGCATTGGTTATTACCACAAATGCCGGACTGTGGCGCTATAAAGTGGGCGATACCCTGCGCTTTACATCATTAGATCCTTATCGCGTAAAAGTCACCGGCCGCACGAAGCATCACATCAATGTCTTTGGTGAAGAACTGATCATAGAAAATGCCGAGAAAGCACTTAAAAAAGCAACTGCACTTACTAATTCTGAAATTGTGGAATATACTGCCGCACCCGTTTTTATGGTCGGAAAGGAAAAAGGAGCCCACGAATGGATCATCGAGTTTAAAACCAGTCCAAAAAATCGGGATACATTCTGCAAACTACTGGATAAAAGTCTGCAGGAAATAAACAGCGATTATGCTGCCAAGCGTTTTAATAATCTTACGCTTAACGCACCCAAAATTCATTTTGGTCGAAATAATTTATTTTATGATTGGTTGAAAACCAAAAATAAGTTGGGCGGACAGCATAAAGTACCGCGCCTCAGTAATACCAGGGAATATTTAGAAGAATTACTGGCGATGAATAGTTTGCAGTGAGCAGTTAACAATTAGCGGTGCGTAATGTACACGCATTAGTCATTTTTACGAAAGGAGAAATCCTACAAGCAGCTTCGTTATTTAAACAGTTGAATACATAAACGATCGAACATATCAATTATTTAGACCTTGCTTTTAATGATATTTTGATTGGTTTATCGGTAAACCTTATAAACACCCTACATACATAGATAGCTCTCGTTGAAAGACCTGACAGGTTTTAAAAACCTGTCAGGTCTGGATGCTTTACCGTCAATAAATACTACAACACCAACCATCAATTTATATTATTCATGCAAGCAGACACCCATTACAACACCACCTTTGAGAAAAAAATAGCCCCAGAAAAAAACACTAGAAATAAAGAATATGAAGATTGTACTTTTATAGCATGTGACTTTTCAAATGCTTCTTTTAATTCTTGTATGTTTACTCATTGTACATTTACGGGGTGCAATCTAAGTATGGTTAAATTCGGCATGTCGCAGTTAGATCATGTGAAGTTTATAGATTGTAAACTTTTGGGCATTGATTTTAGTCAATGTAATGACTTTCTGTTTTCGGTATCTTTTGAAGATTGTGTATTGGATTATTGTTCGTTTACTGGCAAAAAACTCAGTAAAACGAACTTTAAAAACGCATCACTTAAAGAAGTTGATTTTACTGGATGTAATCTATCCCAGTCGGTTTTCGCCAATACGGATCTTCATTTCACCACATTCAAAAATACCAATCTCAACGGTGCTGATTTTCGATCTGCCAGAAATTACCAAATAGATCCAGAAAACAACAGCTTACGGAAAGCTAAATTCTCCTGGCCAGAACTTTCAGGTCTGCTCTATAAATATGAAGTGATTATAGAATAGGGATCAGTTTTCAGTCACAGTGGGCAGTTGCAGTTGCAGTTGCAGTTGCAGTTAACAAATAAACGATTCAACGAATAAACAGAAAACAGTAAACATTAATCAATTAAACACACAAAATGCCGGATTTTCAATTGAAAAATCCGGCATTTTGTATTAAAAACGGTCAATTTTGACCAAAAATCATTCTAATTTAATTCACTACTTATGAAGCCGCCTGGAGCTTTTTGATAGTTGATTTGGCCAACTTTCGTTCTGCGTATTCTCTGGTAACTATAAGTTCTGTTTCTTCTAAGCTGGGCAGTTCAAACATCGCATCCGTAAGGATGGCTTCACATAGTGAACGTAAGCCACGAGCGCCTAATTGATATTCCATTGCTTTGCCCACAATATAGTCAAGAGCTCCATCGGTAATTTCAAATTCGACCTCATCCATCTCAAACAGTTTTTTATATTGCTTGATAATCGCATTTTTCGGTTCGGTAAGAATGGCGCGAAGTGCTTCCGCATCTAGCGGATTCATATACGTAAGTACCGGCAAACGACCAATGATCTCAGGAATCAAACCAAAATCCTTTAAATCTTTTGGAATAATATATTTCAAAAGATTATTTTTCTCATAAACGTCTTCGTTTTTACTGGCAGTAAAACCTACAGCCTGCATGTTGAGACGTTTGCTGATCACACGTTCAATACCATCAAAGGCTCCACCTGCGATAAAAAGAATATCCTCTGTGTTGACTTCAATAAATTTTTGATCTGGATGTTTACGACCTCCTTTCGGTGGTACGTTTACTGTCGTTCCTTCAAGAAGTTTCAGAAGCGCTTGTTGTACGCCTTCACCACTTACATCGCGAGTAATAGAAGGATTGTCACTCTTCCGAGCAATCTTATCAATCTCGTCTATAAAAACAATTCCGCGTTGGGCTTTTTCCAGATCATAATCTGCGGCCTGTAATAAACGGGTGAGAATACTTTCTACATCTTCACCCACATAACCAGCTTCAGTAAGTACGGTGGCATCCACAATGGCTAAAGGAACATTAAGCATACGCGCAATGGTCTTTGCCATAAGGGTTTTCCCTGTACCGGTCTGGCCTACCATTATAATATTACTTTTCTGGATATCAATATCCTCATCATTTCCTGGCTGCATCAATCGCTTATAGTGGTTATAAACAGCAACCGCCATTACTCTTTTCGTATATTCCTGACCTATAATGTACTGATCCATAAAGGCATTGATCTCCTTTGGCTTTTTAAGCATAAGGTCTTTTGAAAGATCACCGTTCTGGGTTTCTTTAGATTCCTCAACTACAATGCCGTGGGCCTGCTCGATGCAGCGATCACAAATATGGGCGTCAAGTCCTGCAATTAGCAGATTAGTCTCCGGTTTTTTACGTCCACAAAATGAGCATTCTAACTCTTCTTTTGCCATAATACAGTGTTTTAACCCCTACCTTTTGTCCTTTTTCAGCTTAAATCCAAAAAAGGAATTTACTCTTTTCACTTTATCTCACGGGGACATTTGAGATACTTTTCTGAGTGCTATTTTAATACACAGAAGCAATACTCACTTCTTATATATAAGTATTATAAGGCTGTTATTATTACTATTTTTTTGTGTTATCTCTAGTCAAGATTTCGTCAATCATCCCGTATTCAAGGGCTTTATCAGCCTTCATCCAGTAATCGCGATCACTATCTTCATGTATTTTCTCATAGGTCTGACCAGAATGTTTTGCCAGAATACGGTACAATTCCTCTTTTAAGATCAAGATTTCACGGGCAGTAATTTCTATATCACTGGCCATACCTTGAGCACCACCCATAGGCTGGTGAATCATTACCCGCGAATGTGTCAACCCGCTGCGTTTGCCTTTTTCGCCTGCGGCTAAAAGTACTGCGGCCATTGAAGCAGCCATTCCTGTACAGATCGTAGCTACGTCTGGAGCGATGAATTGCATCGTGTCATAAATGCCTAAACCGGCATAAACGCTACCGCCGGGTGAATTGATATATATTTGAATATCCCGAGCAGAATCTGTACTTGCCAGAAAAAGAAGCTGCGCCTGTATGATATTAGCCACTTGATCATTGATGCCGGTTCCCATAAAGATAATACGATCCATCATTAATCTGGAAAATACATCCATAGACACGGCGTTCATTTGGCGCTCTTCTATAATGTTTGGTGTTAGAGCAACAGGGTACATGCTGCTCATGATCTGGTCATAGTACATACTACTT
>JBBPYO010000183.1:0-3551 GCA_038199845.1 Flavobacteriales bacterium | reverse complement strand
TATGAAGTACCGTTTTCAATGGAATTTCCCAATTCTATTTTCCAAACATGATCCCAGTAAATTGTACACCTTTTCAAACCATGTGCATGTAACCACAAATGAATGTCAAAGTTGGGAAGTGATAAGTCCAGATTTGACAAGGAATGATTCGACTACATTGAAATCTTCCGGAGGGCCGATTACGCAGGACAATACTTCGGTAGAATATTACGGAACAATTTTCGCGGCAAATGAAAGTCCGCTACAGGAAGGTTTGATCTGGGTAGGTAGTGACGACGGACTTATACACGTTACTCGCAATGGGGGTGAATCTTGGGAAAATGTAACGCCCAAAAAAATGCCGGAATGGATGATGATCAACAGCGTTGAGCCTAGTGCTTTTGACGCGGGGACTTGTTATGTAGCAGGTACAAAATATAAGTCTGGTGATTTTGCTCCCTACCTTTATAAAACAGAAGATTACGGTAAATCGTGGGAAAAAATCACTAACGGAATTCCAGAGGAACATTTTACGCGCGTTGTTCGGGAAGATCCCAAACAAAAAGGACTGCTTTACGCCGGCACCGAAACCGGTATGTATATTTCTTTTAATGACGGAGCAGATTGGAAGCCTTTTCAGCTGAATTTGCCCATTGTTCCTATAACCGATCTGGCGATTAAAGATAATGATCTTATCGTAGCAACGCAGGGCAGAAGTCTTTGGATCATTGATGATCTCACGCTTTTACATCAATTGTACAACGTGAAAAACACGGATAAACCGATGTTATTTCAACCAGAACAAGTGTACCGAATGGATGGCGGCAGCCGTGAACTTTCTAAAACTGAGGGCACCAATCATCCCGGCGGTGTTACGACCTATTTTTATCTGCCAGAATTCAATTCCAAAAAAGACAGCGTATCGCTTACGTATTTTGATGCGAAGAAAGACACTATAACATCTTTTAGCAATCATCCCAAGAGCTCTGGAGATGAAAAAGTAAAAGATAGCTTGAAGCTAAAAAAGGGCGGCAATGAATTTGTCTGGGACATGACTTATAAAGGTGCAGAAGAGTTGCCCGGTATGATATTATGGTGGGCGAGTACAGCGGGCCCCAAGCAAATTCCTGGAGATTACACTGTTAAATTGAATGTCAATGGTACTGATTTTGAACAATCCTACACCGTAGTTCCAGATCCTCGTGCCGAATCATCAATTGCAGATTTACAAGCGCAATTTGACTTTATTATTGATGTCAATAAAACTGTGGACAAAGCGCATAAAAGCATCAAAAAAATACGCAATATCAACGGCCAACTCAAAGCGTTCACAACGCAATACAAAAACGATAAAAGTCTGAAAGAACTGCGCGAAAAGGCCAAAACGCTTTCTGACAGTCTAGAATCTATAGAGAAAGCGCTGTATCAAACGCAAAATAGAAGTGGTCAGGATCCATTGAATTTTCCTATAAAATTGACCAATAAACTGGCACATTTAAACAGTTTGGTTGGTATGGGGAATTTTGGCCCCACGGATCAGGATGTCGCTGTTAAAGCGGAATTGACTCAAAAGATAAATACAGAGTTAGCAGAATTTGACGCCTTACTATCGAAACAAGTTGTGGAATTCAATAAAGCATTTAATGAGCGCAATTTGAATTATTTGTTTGTGGAAGAAACTAAGTAAACAGTTACAGTAAGCAGTTTCAGTTTATAATTTAGATTGACATGCAAGACGTCCTGCTGCGCTTGGCGAAGTGTAATCTCAAGAGTTATTGTAGGTATGAACTTAGACTTTGATTAAATATAGACCTCACAGGTTTTTAAAAACCTGTGAGGTCTTTTTATTTTTTAACTCTAAACTTCAAAGCATCTATCGAAAACTCCCTGTAAAAGTTTGTCTTTTCTAAGAGTTGATATTTCTAACCTTCTGTAAATATCATAGCATTTACAGAAGGTTACTGGTGTATGCAAAATTTGGAAATTCTATAAACGAGGAGAAGTTATTAGAGGTAGAGAGACTTTATTTATTCATTATAAATCCAAAACAATAGAGATATTCCGCTTTACCTCAGCTAAAAATTGAGCTGGTAATATCCCAATTTTTTCTACTAACCTTTTATTATCTATTGCCCTAATTTGATCGATCATGATGTCACAGTCCCCATTGAGGCCGGCAAAACCCTTGTTAAGATGTATACGTAATAGTTTGGTCTCTTTATTGATTTGTGTTGTCAATGGACATATCAAAGTGCTGGGGTGGGGCACCCTGTTAAGGAGATCGGTCTGAATGATGAGTACCGGTCTTCTCTTTCCAGATTCTGTGCCTTTATTGGGATTGAGGTTTGCGATCCAGATTTCATATTGTTTAATCTGCATGTTCCATATCATCAAATTCCTTTACCATATTTAAAGAGTCTTTACCCACAAGTTCCGACTCCTTTTTCAACTGCCTTTCAATAAGTTCCCTTTTCTTTATTTTATTATAATAATCAATGGCCTCATTGATGTATCTATTTCTGGACTTATTCAAACCGGTCAAAAGTATTTCGGTTTCTCCAAAAATGGAATCATCGATTTTAAGAGATATGGTTTTCATGGGAAAGAATTTTAAATATAAATATACACCATTTTGGGTATATACTTAGAGGATATCATTTATTGCATTTTCTTTCTAAGTCCAAAGTAAATTCTACCTTACCTACGACAGGCAAGTGTGCGGTTTATTTCAAACTTCCGCATTTTGTAAACATATTCTGAGCTAGTTAATTTGTACAGGAATCAATGATCAATTCGCTTTAAAAAAACTTCTCTTCCCTGTACCAACGCTTCAACATGATTAAAATAGATATTTTTTCCCTTAAAATCGGCTTCAATAAGGTGAAAATTGCCCTTAAAATAGCTTTTTTTGACAATTGCTTGTAATGGTGTTTTTTCTTTGGAAATAATTAATTGATGCGGAAGTAAAAGTAATTTCTCATTGCTGCCACGACTGGCAAAAAGCGCTTCGGGAAGCTGGTTTACATCACCAAAAAATGATGCGATATAGGCGTTTTTCGGGCTTTTAAACAGATTTTCAGGGGTAGCGGTCTGTATTATGGTTCCGTTGCGCATCATCTTGATTTCATCGGAAAAGGAAAGCGCCTCCTCGCTGTCGTGTGTGGCGGTGATACAGGCAATATTTTCTTTTTTCAAGTATGCATACAGTTTTCGCCGAAGTGCATTCCGCCGGAAATTATCAATATGACTAAAGGGTTCATCAAGTAGCAATAGTTCTGGTTCTTTAGCAATTGCCCGTGCTAGTGCGACACGCTGTTTCTGACCGCCACTTAGTAATTTGACGTGGACATCCCTGAAATCTGTCAAATCAACAACTTCCAGTAATTCCTCCACGCGAGCATTTCTTTCCTTCATAAAATTACGGGAAAGGAATTTCGCAATATTATCCGCCACCGAAATGAAGGGCATCAAATCGAAATCCTGTGCCAGATATTTGATAAAAGGTTCACCCGGCACGAGATTAAAATTCGGGCCCAATAACTTTTTGTCCTTCCAGAAAATTTGCCCGTTTT
>JBBPYO010000182.1:0-3581 GCA_038199845.1 Flavobacteriales bacterium | reverse complement strand
GGGAATGGTACGGGTTTTCCCATTAGGATCTGCTAAAGTTACCGTCGCATCTAACGCTACGAGTGCGATACACATATCTGATGGATGTACGGCCACACAGTTTTCGTTCCAGCCGAAAATGGCGTGCATGTGGTTCTGACCTTCAAGCGCGCCGCAACCGGTACCCGGCTCACGCTTGTTGCACGGCATTGCGGTATCAAAGAAATAGGCACAGCGGGTACGCTGGTTGGGATTGCCACCATTGGTCGCCATATTCCTGATCTGGCCAGAAGCACCGGCAAGGATGGCGAGCGAAAGCATGGGGAAATTTTTACGCACCAGCGCATGATTTGCGGTTTCTGTATTGTTTGCTAAAGCACCCAAGGAGACTCCTTTATCCATTTCTTTAATGTCGGTAAGTTCCAAAAGTCCTAGATCTACCAGTTCATCTGGCCTCTCCACATCTTCTTTCATCAGGTCGAGCAGATTCGTACCGCCGGCGAGGTATTTTGCGTTTTCATTTGCACCAACTTTTGACGTGGCCTGCGCAGTATCTTCGGATTTTGTATATATAAATGGTCTCATGGGTTTTTCTTTGTGTTTATTTCCTTAAAAAAAGGGTTGATCTCCAACTATTTTTAGCAGTTTTCAGCCTAAAAAGAGCTGTTTTTGGATGCTTTTAGCCGATTTTTATTTCGCCTGCCATCATGTTGCGTTTACGATTCTTGCCAGTTGTAATCGGTTTCCCTTCCCTGGTGCACTTCCTGAATGGCCGCGACAATATTGGGATACGCTCCACAGCGGCAAATATTACCGGACATACGCTCCCGCACTTCTTCATCGGAAAGTGTCAGGTTTTCTGAAATATCCATAATATCTGTGGTCACATAACTGGCGTCGCCATTTTTAGCTTCGTCCATCAGCGCTACTGACGAGCAAATCTGTCCTGGGGTACAATAACCACATTGAAAACCGTCATTTTTTATAAATGCTTTCTGTAAGGGGTGCAGTTCACTATTTTCGGCGAGTCCTTCTATACTGGTAACTTTTTTTCCCTCGCAACTTGCAGCAAGCGTCAAGCAGGATAAAATACGCTTTCCGTCAATAATAACGGTACATGCACCGCACTGACCATGATCACAGCCTTTTTTTGTCCCAGTAAGTTGCAGCTTTTCACGAAGCGCATCCAATAAAGTAACTCTAGAATCCAACGTAAGTTGCTCTGTCTTCTTATTGATTACAAAAGAGACATCTATCGCATTTTTAAAAGTCGCCGGCGGAGTCAGTGTTGCGGACTCGCCAGCGAAAACGCTATCTATGGAAATAAATTGAGAAGCCATAAGACTGAGACCAGCCGCAGAGCTTTGGCCTAAAAAACGGCGTCTGGATTTACCGAAAATCCCCAAATTATCCAAAATCGCTTTTTCATCAGCAGATAATTGCAGCTCTTGTTCGCTTTCCTCAAATTCTTGTGTGATTTTATCTTTATTTTCTTTCATAGTAATAGCAAATTGGGCAGTTCTCTTCCATAGAAAAAGAACGTACAGGTGTAAAATTTAGAAGTTTTAAAGTTAGTCAGCCAGATGTCAATAATCAATGTAAATAAGGGCGCCAAATGTTATTTTTGCGTTAACTGCTACCCACCTATCGTGATCATACTGCGGTTATTGGAATGATTTTTAGGATCTTCCAACTTGGCTGAAGTATTCATTCCGGCGCGTACCGCTTTTTTCTTTAGCAGTAAACTTTTAATGAGCGGTTCAATATTTCCTCCTTGACGGAAGGTCTGCAGTAAATTACTCTCGTTATTTGAGAATAAACAGTTTTTTATGGTACCGTTTGCAGTCAGGCGAATGCGGTTACAGGAATCGCAAAAGGGATTTGTTACTGAGCTGATAATCCCGAAACTCCCCTTAAATCCGTTTACGCGGAAATTGCGAGCAGTAAAGTTTTGTTCATTGGGCAGACGTTCTACATTTTCCTCTTCAAAATGTGCATACGCGCGAGAAAGGATTTCCTGCTCGGACACCAACTTTGATTTGTTCCAGCGGTTTCCGTCGAAGGGCATAAATTCAATAAAGCGCACGTTTAGCGCTCGGTCTTGCGTAAGCTGAATAAAATCAATGATCTCTTCTTCATTAAAATCCTTCATGAGCACCACATTCAGCTTCACATTAAAATCGCGGGCAATGAGCAAGTTTATATTGTCAAATGCTCTTTGAAACTGATCGCGCTTGGTAATGGTTCGGAATTTTTCACTTTTAAGGGTGTCCAGACTGGCATTGATATCACGGATTCCATATTTTTCAAAATCCGGTAGAAATCGATCCACAAGAATCGCATTGGTGGTAATCGAGAGCCGCACCGGAAGTTGGGCAAGTCCTTTGGCAATTTCAGAAAAATCCTTGCGTAATAAAGGTTCGCCACCCGTAAGACGTATTTTGTCCACTCCGTTTTCAACAAAGATGCGGGCGATGGCAAGAATCTCATCTACGGTCATCAACTGGTCTTTCGGCGTAAGCATAACACCTTCCTCCGGCATGCAATAGGTGCAGCGCAGGTTGCATTTTTCAATAAGTGAAATGCGTAGGTAGTTATGCTGTCTCCCGAAAGAATCCTGTAATATGTCTGTGGTGTTAGCCATTATCGTGTGCTTCTCCTTTAATTATTGAAAAAATATGAAAAATATGGGGCAATACCGCATCAAGTGACTCTTTTACACCTTTTGAACTTCCGGGCAGCGCCATTATCAGACAATTACCCATGATGCCCACCACACTTCTGGAAAGCATGGCATACGGCATTCTGTCCTGACCGTATCGTCTAATCTTCTCCTCTGCCCCGTCGATGCGTTTATCAAGCAGTGGTTCCAGCGCTTCTGGCGTCACATCGCGCGGGCCTAATCCCGTACCGCCGGTAAGCACTATAAAATTGCACTGTTCTGCCAGTTTTTTGACCTGTTGCTGAATCTGTTCAATTTCATCAGGTATTACGACAATTTCTGCCTCAATATCGTATTCCTGCAAGCGCTCCTGAATCAGTTTGCCAGAGCGATCTACTGCTTCTCCTTTTGATACGCGATCAGAACAAACAATGACCCCAGCCATAATATTTTCAGTAGAAGGCGTTTTATACGAACTCTTACCGCCGGTTTTTTCGACCAATTTAATCGTGCTGATCTCAATGCCTTTGTCGATAGGTTTCAGCATATCATACATATTTAAGGCAACAATACTCGCACCGTGCATCGCCTCCACTTCCACGCCGGTTTTATAAATCGTTTTTACGGTTACGCTCACCGTAATATCTAAACCTTTTATTTCATATTCAATCCCAGTAAATTCTATAGGCATGGGATGACAATCAGGTAATAAATCTGCCGTTTTCTTCACTCCCAGTAATCCAGCAGCCTTACTCATCGCAAAAACGTTCCCTTTGGGCACTTTATCGTCCTTAATGGCATCAATAGTGGCCGGCTTGCTCACTTTTACAATGGCTTGTGCGGTTGCGCTGCGCAGGTTGTTGGATTTGTGAGTAATGTCTACCATTCTTGTTTATTATTGCTATTGTTATTTCTATTAGTATTATTATTCGGTAATTGT
>JBBPYO010000181.1:0-5142 GCA_038199845.1 Flavobacteriales bacterium | reverse complement strand
TTATCTAGGGTTTCCTTTTTATCTTTTGAGAATATTTTCTTTAAAAAGCTCATTGGATTTTAATATTCAATTGGTTAGCTGTACAAAGATATACTGTTTTGCTACTTATTTTTCAGCTAGTGTTAAGTTAAATATAAATTGACTGATCAGGCAATTGTAGATTCTGAATAGAGTCGAGATAAAAAAATTGCATATCCGTATCCACAGAATTCCTTTTTTAACAATGAGATGATCCAAAAGACATCATGCCTGATTCGTCTCTATACTTCACTTAACACTCGATATTAAAAATACAAAAACCATTACGCGTTGACGTAATGGCTTTTATTCTGTCTTTATAAATGTTGACCGCTTATTTTTTACTTAAGAAGTCACTAACCAATTCTGGAGCCATTACAGATTCTACAAAAGTGTATGCACCTGATTTAGGAGATTTAACCATTTTGATGGCTTTGGTTAAACGTTTTGAACCGGTCTGTAATGTTGCAACTGATTTCTTTGCCATAATAATTTGTTTTTCATTTCCGCGTAGGCAGAAATCTTATTTAATTTCTTTATGAACAGTCATTTTGTTAAGTATAGGATTGAATTTTTTCAATTCCATACGGTCGGGAGAGTTCTTTTTATTTTTTGTGGTCACATATCGTGAGATACCAGGTTTTCCAGTAGCTTTATGCTCTGTGCATTCTAGTATAACCTGTACCCTATTGCCTTTTTTTGCCATGATGCTGCTTTTTTAGGTGTTATTTTGTAAGAAAGCCTTTAGCCCTTGCTTCTTTCAGCACGGCAGTAATACCTTTCTTATTGATGTTTTTAAGTGCTGATGTAGAAATTTTCAATATAATCCACTTATCTTCTTCAGGAATATAAAAACGTTTTTTGATCAAATTAGCGTCAAATTTACGTTTTGTCTTATTCATCGAGTGGGAAACATTGTTTCCTACCATCGCTTTTTTGCCCGTAAGCTCACAAACTCTTGACATGGTGATATTTTTATTAGGTAATTAAAAACAGGCTGCAAACTTACACAACTTTCTGGCAGTGCGCAAATGTATACCTACTTTTTTAATATTTCTTTTTGAAGTAGTTCCATTGCCTTGTTTACAGTTTTTGCAATCACCCGCTCGCGGTGACTCCCCATCATAAATTGCAGGGCGTATACCTCACTAGGTGTGGCAATTCCTATAAAAACAGTTCCTATTTCTGCATCTGCATCGCCCTTAGTGGGACCGGCATTTCCGGTGGTGGAGATCGCGTAATCCGTTTTGTAAATGGCTTTCACGTTAAACGCCATTGCCTTAGCAACTTCCGCACTCACGACGGAATTCTCCTTGATCATTTTAGGATCAAGACCCAATATATCAATTTTTGACTGCGTTGCATAAGACACCATTCCACCTTTAAAATACGCCGATGCCCCGGGAATTCCGGTGAGTACACTGGCTAGTTGTCCACCGGTACAACTTTCGGCAAGAGCCAGGGTCATCTTTTTATTTTTAAACATTTCACCCAGAACCACTTCTATTGGTTGGCCATCATCGTAGCCCACAATAATATCGCCAATAAGCGCATCAAGCCCCTTGATCTGGCTGTCAAGTTCTTTTTCAAGCGTTTCCAGATCATTACCTCTTGTGGAAAGCCGCAAGCGCACTTTACCTAAAGCTGGCAAATAGGCGAGCTTTATTTTTGCTGGAAGTTGGTTTTCCCAATCTTCAATGGTAGCTGCGATTTCGCTTTCTCCCATCCCATAGGTTTGAATGGTCCTGTGAATGATAAAAGGCCTGCTAAATCGCTCCTGCAATCGCGGGAGAACTTCGTTTGTCATAAGCGCTTTCATCTCGTAGGGCACTCCCGGCATTGCCATAAAAACAGTGCCGTCCTGCTCCATCCACATCCCGGGAGCGGTACCATATGTATTGGGGATTACGGTAACTTTACTGGGAACAAGCGCCTGCGTCCTATTTGCGGGAAGCATGGGTCGTTTAATGTGATCCTGAAATAAACGCTCCACATTTTTAAGTACGTCCTCATTTTCAACCAACTGATCGTCAAAAAAGGTGCAGAAAGTTTGTTTTGTAAGGTCATCTTTGGTCGGGCCCAGTCCACCGGTGATCAGTACAACTTCAGCATGCACTTTCGCGAAAGCGAGTGCTTCCAGAATCTGATCACCTGTATCTGCAATAGCGCTAATCTGCGTTACCCCAATGCCTATTTTATCTAAAGCACTGGCAATAAATGAAGAATTGGTATCTACGATCTGACCTATAAGAATCTCATCGCCAATGGCAATAATATGTGCTCGTACTACATTTTCCAATCCTTGCGCATTTCAATTATAGCATCGTTTATCATTGCGGTGATGGTCGCTAGTTGCGGTTGGATGGCCGCAGTGGGTTTCTTGCTTTCGGCCCAGCGCTCCATCGTTGAAATTTCGCGGATTAGATCAATACCGAACATTTCTAGATTTGGCTTCATTTTGTGTGCAAATTGATATGCCATCTTATGGTTATCGTTCTCGATTGCCATCTGCATACTGGCCAGATCTGGCGGAATCTCTTCTAGAAAAGCGGCGACTACCGTTTTCATAAACTCTTTGTCTCCGCTAGACATGTCTTCTAAAGCATAAAGGTCATAATGGGTTGGCATGGTCATTTAATATTTATGGCAAACATGGGTTTGCCGGACAAAAATCCTGTTAGTTTATCATCTATGGCTACAGGCCCCACTCCTTTTGGAGTTCCTGTAAAGAGCACATCGCCTATCTTTAGGGTCATATATTTAGAAACATGGGCGATAAGGGTATCTATATTGTAAATCATGTCTGCCGTGGTGCCAGACTGTACGATCGCTCCATTTTTTTTAAGGCTGAATTCCAGATTTTTAAGATCTCCAAGTTCTTGTTTAGAAATCCATTTGCCAATAACTGCACTCCCGTCAAAACTTTTTGCTTTTTCCCAGGGATGTCCTTTTTTCTTACATTCCCTTTGCAGATCGCGCGCGGTAAAATCAATACCCAGACCGATCTCTTCATAATATGTATGCGCAAATTTCGGCTGAATATATTTTCCCAGCTTCTTTATCTTGACAAGCACCTCAACTTCATACTCCACTTCATTGCTGAATTCTGGAATCACGAAAGGCTGCTGACTGAGCAATATGGCCGAATCTGGTTTGAGAAAGAACATGGGCTCCGTTGTAGGAACACTATTGAATTCTTTCACGTGATCTTGGTAATTTTGTCCTATACAAATAATTTTCAATGGAAAACGCTTATGAGTTGAATTATATACGTTGAAATGCCAGTCAACTTTTATATTAAATCTTGGTGTTTAATTTTCTCAATTTTATTGCGGTGAGCACTTTCTTGGTATATAAAGGGAAATCAGCGTTCTGAATCCAGCCAAAATATCCAGGTTCCTGATCTAACACGTCGTCTACTTTTTTACCTCTATGCTTTCCGAAGGAGAAAATTTCCTCGTCATCCCTATTGAAGGAAATAAAACCGGCAAAATCGGCCAGTTTCTTTCTGGCGCTAAATTCAGCCAGGCTTTTCATATTATTTTCAAGATCTTCATAACGGTCCAGCTGCGCCTTTAAAACCTCATAAGTCGCAATGGTATCTGCCTCAGCGCTATGTGCGTCAGTAAGTTCTTGATTGCAATAAAACTTTAGCGCCGCCTCTAGGGTGCGCTGTTCCATTTTATGAAAAATGGTTTGCACATCTACCGCGTGTCTGTTTTTCATATCAAAATCTACATCTGCACGCAACATTTCTTCTGCGAGCAGCGGGATATCAAACCGGTTGGAATTGTAACCGGCAAGATCAGAATCTTTAATCAACTTATAAATATCTGCTGCTAGCTCCTTAAACGTAGGTTTATCTGCCACATCTTCATCCTTGATCCCGTGAATGGCAGTTGTTTCTGCCGGGATAGGTATTGTGGGGTTTACGAGCCAGGTAAACTTTTCTTCTTTACCGTCTATATTCACTTTTAACACCGAAATTTCCACAATACGATCGCTTGCCACGTTCATACCAGTAGTTTCCAAGTCAAAAAAACAAATGGGCCTTGTCAGGTTAAGTTGCATATTTTTTCGGTTTAATGCACAAAAATAGCATATCTGTATTGAAATACGGTTAAAGTCTCACTATTGATTCCTGTATAATCCAATAGTATTTCAACTTTAATGAATAATAAATTATTTACAAAAATACTAAAGCCATTCATCAGATTTATTTAGAAGTTATCTATTTTTAACCCTAAAACATCCATTTTTAGCTCTTAGAAGTAAATTTTAATGTATATCCGATTTCCGTCCTAAAAAGTAATTTTCAGCAACGCTTAACTTCCTGACCATTCCGGCAGGAAGCCGATTCACCATAGAAACGGCCAGAAACCTATAAAAACGGTCGAAAAATGGACTTATTTGGAGGAGAAATGAAATAATTGGAAGATAAATTATATGAAAATATTAGACCTACAATGATCCTTTTAACCTAAAAATCGATCAAAACCAACCCTATTAATGAAAACGAATTTCGCGTTAGGGATTGAAGTGGAAATCCTTTTTGCGAGGAACGAGCAAAAAGATTGCAGCAAAAAGCCCGACCCGCAGGGAAACGCCCAAAAACGATTAAAATGGCTGAAAATGGTCAGAAAGTGAATAAAACTCAATGGCTTTTCGATAACGATAACATGCTTATGGACACTTCACGGATATTCAAAAATTTATAAATAGTCGGCTATAAAACTGGCCTTATACATATTCTAAACTAAATTATTTTGTTTCACCACATTCATCCTTATCCGCCATTTAACCTTGAACACGCGACCAAACTTATCGTAGGAACTTTACCTCCACCGCGTTTTAGCACCCAACTCTTAAAACCTGGCGATGTCAATTTTTGCTACGGCAGTATCGATGGACAATTATGGCGTATTCTGGATCATATTTTTGATTTGAATCTCAAATTTGAAGATTCGCAGAGCGCCATTAACCAGCGTAAGGAATTTTTAAAACGTCGGAAAATTGGTATTTGCGATATTGTGGCTTCGGCAAAGCGTGAGAAAATTGACGCTTCAGACCTTGGAATGCAACATACTGAAATGCGTGATCTTATTGGTATTTTACAGGAATATC
>JBBPYO010000180.1:0-4146 GCA_038199845.1 Flavobacteriales bacterium | reverse complement strand
CATCTATGCTGCCGCAGATTTGCTTGGCCTCGATAAAATGGAAGCTTTGCAGCATATTAGCACACTTCAAAGTGTAGCGGGGCGGTTCCAATATTTTATTTCAGAATCCAAAATCACCGCGATCGTAGATTACGCACACACACCAGACGCACTACAAAATGTGTTGGAAACTATAAATGACATCCGTACTAAGAACGAGGATCTCATTACCGTTGTGGGTTGTGGCGGCGATCGGGATAAGACCAAAAGACCAAAAATGGCCAATATCGCTTCTACACTGAGCACAAAAACCATTCTAACGAGCGATAATCCTCGCACCGAAGATCCAGATACGATTATTGAAGAGATGGAAAAAGGCGTTGAACCGCAAAACGTAAAGAAAATTCTGAGCATCACACAGCGGAAACAGGCTATTAAAGCAGCCTGCCAGATGGCAAAAGAAAACGACATTATTCTCATTGCCGGAAAAGGGCATGAGACGTATCAAGAAATCAATGGCGTGCGCAGTGATTTTGACGATTATAAAATAGTAAAAGAGCTTTTAAGCGAACTGAATAAATAGAAGTTTCCGCCAGCGGCGGAAAAATGATTGACAATTATGTTGTACTACTTGTTTGATTATTTAGAGCAGCAATATAACCTAACGGGGGCCAGTCTTTTTGGCTTTATCTCGTTTCGGGCTGCTCTTGCTATTATCCTTTCGCTGGGGATTTCCACCATTTGGGGGAAGAAAATTATTCTGTTCCTACAACGCAAACAGTTGGGCGAGTCCATTCGCGATCTGGGTCTTGACGGCCAAGTTGAAAAAGCGGGTACGCCAACTATGGGCGGACTCATAATAATCATTGCAACCTTGATCCCGGTGCTGCTTTTTGCCCGGCTTGACAATATTTATGTGATTTTGCTCATCGTGACCACGCTGTGGATGGGCGCAATCGGTTTTCTGGATGATTACATCAAGATCAAGCAGAAAAACAAGGAAGGCCTGCATGGCAAGTTCAAGATCATCGGTCAGGTGGGACTTGGTATCATCGTGGGCGCGACGTTCTTTTTTCATCCAGATATTACAGTAAAAGAAGAAATCATCAACCCAAAAAACAGTCAAGAGCTCCTTACTCAAAACAGCGAGGCAGAGTTTTCTTCGGAAGAGAAATCGCTTATTACCACTATTCCTTTTGTAAAGGACAATGAGGTTGATTATGCAAAGATCGTAAGTTGGCTGGGCGATGATTATGTGAAATACGCGTGGCTCATTTTTATCCCGATTGTGATCTTCATCGTGACCGCGGTTTCTAATGGGGCAAACCTTACCGATGGTATTGACGGTTTAGCTGCCGGATCTTCGGCTATAATTGTGTTAACACTGGGGCTTTTTGCCTGGGTTTCGGGGAATATCATTTTTAGTGATTACCTGAACGTGATGTACATTCCGCGGACCGGTGAAATGGTGATTTTTATTACCGCTTTTGTGGGTGCTTTGGTCGGTTTTGTGTGGTACAATACCTATCCCGCACAGGTTTTTATGGGTGATACAGGCAGTCTCACTATAGGTGGCGTGATTGCGGTGATTGCAATCGCGATCAGAAAAGAACTATTGATCCCAGTGCTCTGCGGAATTTTCTTTGTGGAAACGCTTTCGGTGATGATACAGGTAAGTTGGTTTAAATATACCAAGAAAAAATCTGGAGAAGGAAAACGCATTTTCCTAATGTCGCCGCTGCACCATCATTATCAAAAACGTGGATTGCACGAAAGTAAAATTGTTGTACGGTTTTGGATTATTGGCATTTTACTGGCAATAATCACCATTGTAACCCTAAAAATCAGGTAAAATGGCGAAAAAACTGGTGATATTGGGAAGTGGAGAATCTGGTACTGGCGCAGCTTTATTGGGTAAAAAGGAGGATTTTAAGGTGTTTGTGTCAGATTTTGGCACGATCAAGCAGAAATATAAAAACGTTCTTATAACGAATGAAATTGAATGGGAGGAAGCCGGCCACAGTGAAGCCAGAATTTTTGAGGCAGATGTTGTGGTAAAAAGTCCGGGGATTCCAGATAGGGCACCCATTGTAATTTCGCTGAAAGCGCAAGGGATTCCGGTAATTTCTGAGATTGAATTCGCTTCGCGCTACACCGAAGCCAATCTGATCGCGATTACCGGAAGCAACGGAAAAACAACCACCACAGCGATGATCGCCCATATTTTAAAAGAAGCGGGATTGAGCAGTATGGCTGCAGGCAACATCGGCGACAGTTTTGCTAAATGTGTGGCCGAAAAAGATATTGAAAATTATGTGCTGGAGATCAGCAGTTTTCAGCTGGACGGGATTGTGGATTTTGCCCCACATATTGCAGTGATTACAAACATTACCCCAGACCATCTGGATCGATACGATTACAAATTTGAAAATTACATCGCATCAAAATTTAGGATCGCGATGAACCAGACCGAAAGCGATTATCTCATTTATGATGCAGATGATACTGTGATTACAGACTGGCTGGAGAAACATCCCGTAAAGTCGCGATTGCTTCCATTTTCGGTATCAAAAAAAGTAAAACAAGGAGCCTATTTGGCCGGTGATAAGATAATAATAGAACTAGACAATAACCAACTACTTATGTCAATAGCAAATCTATCCATGAAGGGTATACACAATACAAAAAACGCCATGGCGGCGGCCACAGCTTCACGTCTCCTTAATATTCGTAAGGCGACTATTCGTGAAAGCCTAGAAGGTTTTCAAGGTGTTGAGCACCGGCTGGAGCAGGTGTTGAAGATAAATAATGTTTCGTATATAAACGATTCAAAAGCCACCAATGTAAACGCAACCTTTTATGCTTTAGATAGTATGACCGCGCCTACCGTTTGGATTGTAGGCGGAACGGATAAAGGCAATGATTACAAAGATCTTTTCCCACTGGTGAACGAGAAAGTAAAAGCTATTATTTGTCTAGGTGTGGATAATCGCAAACTTTTGGACACGTTTTCCAATATGGTGGATGTGATCATCGAAACGCAAAGTGTTATAGAAGCAACAAAAATCGCTTATAAACTGGCTAATAAGGGCGATAATGTCTTGCTCTCACCCGCTTGTGCCAGTTTTGATTTATTTGAAGATTATGAAGACCGTGGCCGTCAGTTTAAAGAGGCGGTGCGGAACCTTTAACTAGTTGGCAATAGCAGTGAGCAGTATGCAGCACACTAATAATAATAGCAATAGCACTAATAATTAAGTACGTGGAAAATCCGTGGAACATTATAGCAAATTTAAAAGGAGACAAGGCTATTTGGGCTATTGTGGCTTTTTTGGCGCTATTCTCCTTTTTACCCGTCTATAGTGCCAGTAGTAATTTGGCCTATCTGTATGGCGATGGCGATACCATTGGATTTTTGATACGCCATTTTATGCATTTGGTACTTGGCTTTGCGATTATTTATGGCGTACACCGCGTGCCCTATCATTATTTCAAAGGTCTGTCTATTATTTTAATGCCAGTGATTCTTATATTATTGATCGTGACCTTGGCGCAGGGAACGACCATAGACGGTGCCAATGCCAGCCGGTGGATTCAGGTTCCTTATGTGGGTTTTACCTTTCAAACCTCTACGCTTGCCGCAGTAGTGCTAATGGTTTATGTCGCGCGCTACCTGTCAAAAATCAAAGATCGGGAAATCACTTTTAAGGAAAGTCTATTGCCACTGTGGCTGCCAGTTGGTATTATGCTAGCGCTGATATTGCCGGCCAACTTTTCCACAACCGCGATCATTGCCGCGATGACTTTTACGCTTTTGTTTATAGGCGGTTATCCATTGAAATATTTGGGATCGATGTTATTGTTGGGCGTGTTTTTGCTGGCGTTTTTTGTTGTTGCGGCAAAAGCGTTTCCAAAAGCATTTCCGAATCGGGTAGATACGTGGATGGCGCGGATAGATAGTTTTAGCGATAATGTGGACACCGAAGCCGATTATCAGATCGAAAAAGCAAAAATCGCCATAGCAACCGGCGGTGTACTGGGTCTGGGCCCTGGAAAAAGCGTTCAGAAAAACTTTTTGCCCCAATCCACTTCAGATTTTATTTTTGCGATCATAGTTGAAGAATGGGGATTAGTGGGTGGAATGATCTTAATGCTGCTCTACCTATT
>JBBPYO010000179.1:0-4217 GCA_038199845.1 Flavobacteriales bacterium | reverse complement strand
GACCGATGTGGTGAATTTAGGTGATGTATTTGATGTGAAATATTTCGGCTTGGACAGCAGGACGCGTAAAGAGAAAGTTTCGCGTAAAGCGCTACTTCCAAAACCTGAAGGTTACTCAGAACGTCCTCCACGCACTGATAGTCGTGATAGCCGTGATAGCCGCGGCCGTGATAACAACAGCCGAGGAAGAGATAGAGACACCCGCCGTGATAGCAGCCGCGGAAGGGATGATAGAAGTAGAGATAACGATCGCAATTCCGATCGAAATAAAGATTAATTTCTCATAACATTCTAATTTTCAAAGCGCTTATGTTTCGGCATAAGCGCTTTTTTACTGTCATATTTTCAGGAATTGACTGCTTGTCGCCTATGTGCGCCATATCCGCAATAGTATTTCTAAAGTTAAAGTTTTAAGGTATATTCAAAAATTAGCTCTAAAGCATAAAAAAATAGCAATTAATGCAATATTTAACGCTAATTTAATTAAAATACTGTTGTAGCTTTAAAAGCCGCACAGTACTTGCACATAATATAATTCATTATTAAAGCAACCAATAGATGAAAGTACTCGTAATAGGAGCCGGAAACATGGGATTAACATATGCTGAAGGAATGGCAAAATCGCCATTTTTGAACAAGAGAAATCTTATGATCAATGATGTTTCTTCGGAGAAAATAGCGGAACTGCAACAAATCCCTCATTTTGATGCATTTTCAAATGTAGAAGATTGTGTGCCTAAAGCAGATGTTATTTTCTTAGCTGTTAAACCTTACCATACCGAAGAGCTCTTCGATAAAATAAAGCATCTAGTTGACGAGTCACAAATCATTGTTTCTCTAATGGCAGGAATTACTATCGAAACCATTCAAACGGGACTCGGCATTAATAAAGTCGTGCGCACTATGCCTAATCTTCCGGCTAAAGTGGGAAAAGGAATCACATCCTTCACAGAATCAAAAGAAGTAAGCCGGGTAGAACTTATAATGGTTCGCAATTTACTTGACACAACTGGAAGTTCTATACACGTAGAGACCGAAGAATTTATTAACGCCTCTACTGGAATAAGCGGTAGTGGTCCAGCTTATATATTTTATTTTATGCAGAGTATGATGGAAGCTGCATTAAAAATGGGATTCTCTAAAAATGATTCCCGTGTGCTTGTCACCAAGACTTTTGAAGGAGCAGTGGCAATTTTTGACGAGTCAGATCTTTCTCCAGAAACATGGATGGACCGTGTTGCTTCAAAAGGAGGCACAACCCGTGCGGCACTAGATAGTATGGACGACAACAACGTAAAAGAATTAATAAAAGAAGCAGCTTACGCAGCTTTCAACAGAGCTACGGAGCTAGGAAAATCATAAAGAAATGGGTAAAAAAAGAGTAGTTATAAAAGTGGGTACTAATGTGATGACCAACAAGGACAATCGCATCGTGGGACCCGTACTAAATGAACTGGTAAGGCAAATAGCCGTTCTCTATGAGAATGATATTTTAGTAGTGCTGGTATCATCAGGTTCCGCGATTGCGGGCAAAGAAATCCTTGGTGATTCCATTGCTAAAGATCCTTCCATAAGACGACAAATTTTTTCATCTGTTGGTCAACCGCGTCTGATGCGCCATTACTATTCCTTATTTCATAGTTTTGGTATGCGATGCGCACAAGTACTTGCCACAAAAAGAGATTTTGCGCCAGGTAAATATCGTGAAAACATGATCAATTGTTATGAAGGTCTTCTTTCTGAAGGCATAATACCTATTGCCAATGAGGATGATGCGGTATCATTGACCATGTCGATGTTTAGCGATAACGACGAACTTGCAAGCCTGGTAGCCGAATTGATACATGCAGATGCATTGATCTTGCTCACAGACACAGATGGTCTTTTTACGGGGGATCCTGATCATGTTGATACTAAAAAAATCAATGAGGTGCATATTGATGAAGATGTAGAGAAGTATGTGCAAGAATCAAATAAAGCCGAAGGTGAAGGTCGTGGTGGTATGGAGTCTAAACTGAAGATTGCCAAAGAAACCGCACGTAAAAATATCGTGACCTATATCGCAAATGGAAAGCGTAAAAATGTCATTGTAGACATTATGGACGGAAAAGAAGTCGGTACAAAATTTCATGCTTAAATTAGATTGACAACCTGATGTAAGACACGCGAGATTTGAATAGAAAATTTTTTTTCTTAAGAGTCAAACCTCGGAAAATAAAACCCTTAGAGGGGATTAAACAGAAAATTATTATGCAATTACTAGATACAGCTAAGAAAAACAATGTGCTCAATTCTATGATAAAAATCATAGATGAGAATAGAGAGGCGCTTCTTGAAGCCAATAAAAAGGACTTGGATGCCTTTGACAGGGACGATCAAGCACTTTACGATAGGCTTGTGGTAAATGAGCAAAAGATCGACGGTATGATTCAGGCGCTAAAAGAAGTTCGCGACCAGGAGGATCCTGTTAATCAGGAAATCTCAAAAAGAATTTTAGATAGTGGTCTTGAGATTATTAACCGCACCGCCCCTTTCGGCACGATTATGATTATTTATGAATCGCGCCCTGATGTCACCATTGAAGCTGCAGTTCTAGCCTTTAAAGCGAATAATAAAATCCTCCTAAAAGGTGGAAAAGAGGCGTATAACAGTAATAAATTGCTTGTTGAATTTTGGCATAAAGCTTTGACTGAAAATGATCTGGACAAAGATTGGATCACCATGCTGACTATGAACCGTGCCGAAACGCAGGAATTTCTCAGAAATCCTGACCAGCAACTAGATCTTATTGTACCACGTGGGGGCGAGCGCCTTATCGCATTTGTAAAAGAACACGCAAAATGCGCCGTATTAATAAGCGGCCGCGGCAATAATTTTCTTTACGTGCACCCCAAAGCTGACTGGAAAAAGACCCTTCAAGTAATTATAAATGCTAAAACGGATAAAATTTCTGGATGTAATGCTTTGGATAAAGTGCTTGTAGACATAAATCTTCCCAATTATGAAGAACGTTTAAAAGACCTCAAAGAAGCCTTACACGCCGCTAAGGTAGAAATAATAGTAGACGAGAAAGTAGGAGAATCTTTAACCGAACTTGATAAAATTAAAGATGACAACGTTTGGCTTGAAGAATTCCTTGCAATGAAAATTGCAATAGGTGCTGTAGATGGTATTGAAGAAGCAATTGCTAAAATAAATAAATATAGCGGTGGTCATTCCAGCGTTATTCTTACCGAAGACAAACAAGCCGCTCGAGTATTTATGGAGCAGGTAGATAGCGCTGCTGTTTATCATAATGCCTCTACGCGATTTACGGATGGCGGACAAATGGGCGTAGGTGCAGAACTTGCAATAAGTACAGATAAATTGCACCATCGAGGTCCCTTAGGTCTTAAACAACTTGTTACCAATAAATATTATGTTTTTGGTGATGGTCATATAAGAGTTTAGAAAACAGCTGGTTTAAATAGAAATCCTCCATTTAGGAGGATTTTTTTTATTAATACTAAAAATATTTAAAATTATAAGTCGTTGATTTAAAATGTATTACAATTATACCCTAAAATAATTTAACCTTTCGGTAACATTTGGCCCCTCTTTTACGTATATATATTATAGTCCTTAACCTACTAAATATAAAAGCGTTAGAATATGAGACAACTCAAAATTACCAAACAAGTAACCAACCGTGAGACCGCTTCCCTGGATAAATATTTACAGGAAATTGGCAAAGTGGATCTTATCACTGCAGATGAAGAGGTAGAACTTGCGCAACGCATTAAAGCTGGTGACGGTATCGCTTTAGAAAAGTTGACCAAAGCAAACCTGCGCTTTGTTGTTTCTGTTGCAAAACAGTATCAGAACCAGGGCTTAACGCTTCCCGATTTAATTAACGAAGGTAACTTGGGCCTTATCAAAGCTGCCCAGCGCTTCGATGAGACACGCGGTTTTAAATTTATCTCTTACGCGGTGTGGTGGATCAGGCAATCTATATTGCAGGCACTTGCAGAGCAATCACGGATTGTACGTTTACCACTTAATAAAATAGGCTCTATAAATAAGATCAATAAAACTTATGCTTACCTAGAACAGGCGAATGAACGCCCACCCAGTCCTGAAGAAATCGCAAAAGAACTTGACCTAAGTATAAATGAAGTCAAGGAATCCCTTAAAAATTCAGGCAGACATGTGAGTATGGATGCACCGCTTATAATAGG
>JBBPYO010000178.1:0-21861 GCA_038199845.1 Flavobacteriales bacterium | reverse complement strand
TCCCAGATCAGCAAACCAGAATGGCATACCGATTTTAAATTCATTACTTCCGGGCGTGGCATTCAGACCAGGGAAGGGAGATTGCTTCATACGCTGGTCAATGTTGGAAAAGGCGTATTCCTGTTCGGAAGCGATGATCATGGCAAATCCTGGGTTTTGATCGACAACCCTGTAAATCCTGCTGATGAATCTAAAGTGATGGAATTGGCCGATGGGAGTTACATGATCAATTCCCGTGTAAATACTAAGGAGGGCTACCGTTTAGTACATATTTCAAAGGATAAGGGCAAGACTTGGAAAAGCAGCCTAGAAAGGCAATTAGTCGATCCGGGCAATAACGCGAGCCTTGTCCGCTATTCTTCCAAAGCGGACGGTGCAGACAAAAACCGACTGTTGTTCTCAAATTCCAATAGTTCAAATACCCGTGAAAATTTAACGGTACGCATCAGTTATGACGAGGGAAAAACATGGAGCGCCGGGAAAACCATTTACAGCGGTGGCTCGGGATACTCCTCCATGTCCGTTCTGCAAAATGGTGAAATAGGAGTGTTTTTCGAAAAAGATGATTATACCAAAAACTCATTTACTAGTTTTTCGTTGGGTTGGTTAACAGATGGAAAGGATGGAAAGTAGATTATATTCTAAAAAACACCTTGCATTGAATGTCGGTTTATGCCTAAATTTCAGCAAATTCTTTGTCTGTTAATTGAAAAATTTATGTCATTTTATCAATTAATAATTTTGATCAAATCAATAAAACAATTTTAATACTTCCCTTTCTGTTCCATATAATTAACTTATAGGCACATGATACGAGAGATACATAACCTACCAACACCTCCCCGACTTGAGAGAACTCAGAATGGGAGAATCCAGAATGAGAGAATCCATAAATTTGTGAAATCTACCGGAAAAAGCCTACAGCAACCTTTTATAATTATCCTTCGGTGAAAGACGCACTTTCCAATGAGGATTGGCAAAAGTCGTCCATTTACCAATCGCTCAATGGTACTTGGGATTTCTATTATGCAGACAGCGTCCAGGCGCGCTCACCTGATTTTTATAAAGAGGATTTCAGCCTAAACGGCCGGGACAAGATCGAAGTACCATCCAACTGGGAAATGAAAGGCTACGGAATTCTTATTTATACTAATGTCGTTAATCCCTTCCCCAAAAACCCACCATATATACCGCAAGACTTTAATAACGCGAGCAGTTATAAGCGCGATTTTGAAATTTCCGAAGATTGGAAGGATAAAGATATTTAGCTACATTTTGAGGGGGTTAGCAGTGCGATGTACATCTATGTTAATGGCGAGATGGTGGGCTATAATCGGGGCAGTAAAACAGCTGCGGAATAAAATATAGGTAAATACCTAAAACCGGGTAAAACCCAACTTGCCGTACAGGTACATCGCTGGAATGATGTCAGTTATATGGAGGATCAGGATTTCTGGCGTTTGAGCGTAATGAGCGGGATGTGTACTTTTTTGCTCAAGAACCGATTTCGGTCGATGATTTTAGGATCGTAAGCGATCTTGTTAATAATTATAAGGATGGTGCTTTTATTATTGAGCTTCAGCTAAAAAATACTACGGGCGAAAAAGCAACGCAATCTTGAAGTCAACCTTTTGGATAAGACAAACCAGCTATTACATTTTATCAAAACCGTAAATGTTGATCCTGGAACGTCAAAAGTTGAATTTACCGGTAGCATTCCGAACGCCAATGGTTCAAAAGTAGAACCTATGATCGTTGATTTAGGTAATCTAGAGAAAGGGAAACATGAAATGAATATAAATATAGACGCCACACCTATTGACGGGGATAAACTGAAATCACTGGCTAGTTTCGGCTATGTAACCTATGAAAAATAAGTGCTTCGGAAAGATATAGGCAGTGTATTATACCTTTTTTTATGCTTTAAATCCTGTGGAAAATATGTAGGACAATCCTTCTTAAAGTAGGAAATGTGCTTAATAACAAACACATTGTTAAATGACAAAAAATGAAATTAATAGTATTAATTTACAGTTAATATTATATAATAAAATTTAGACGTTTTTTTAACAGATCTAAATTTAAAATAGTTAATTTATCAAATGAATTAATTTAAATTCTAATGGTTATTAGACCAATATATAATATCGATTTGACTTAAAATATTAATCAGTTCAATATCTTTAAAACAATCAACTTTTTCAATACGCTTTATTAAAACCAAAACTATGCACAAAATTACTTTCTTTTTGGTCCTATTCGGACTTTGCTTTGGACTTCCTAATTTATCTGCACAAAACACGGTTACAGGCATTGTGACCGATGCTAGCGGTGGTATGCCACTTCCCGGCGCCACTGTTTTGGAAAAAGGAACAAATAACGGTGCCGCTACGGATTTTGATGGCAATTTTACAATTGATGTTCAAGTGGGCGCCACATTGGTCTTCTCTATGATCGGCTTTGAGACAAAAGAAGTTGTAGTGGACACTAAAACAACTATTAATGTTATTCTCGGGGAAGATGCGCAAGCCCTTGATGAGGTCGTGATTACCGCTCTGGGTATCAAACGGGAGCGAAAATCACTGGGTTATGCTTTACAGGAAGTGTCTGGTGACCGTCTCGTGGAATCTCGCGAGAACAATGTGGCGAACGCATTTGCCGGTAAAGTTTCTGGTTTGCAAGTCATACGGGGTAGTAATGGCCCTGCGAGTTCGTCAAAAATCGTTCTTAGGGGAAATAATTCCCTAACGGGCGACAACCAACCATTAGTCGTTGTAGATGGAATTCCTATGGATAACTTTACAGGTGCAACCAATAATGATTTCTTTAACCCATCTATTGATAGGGGAAATGGTCTCGGTGATTTGAGCCCAGAGAATATACAGAGTATATCAGTGCTTAAAGGCGCTTCGGCCGCAGCGCTTTACGGTTCTCGTGCTGGTAACGGGGTTATACTTGTAACGACTAAATCTGGTAGAAAAACCGACGGTCTGGGTATTACCTATTCCAACACGACTGGTTTTGCAAACATTTTTATCTCTCCAAACCTACAAAGTGAATTTGGCCAAGGTAGTAATGGTGTTTTTGACAATCAATCCACTTCTAGCTGGGGACCTAAAATAGCGGGTCAGATTTTAACCAATGCACAGGGTCAAGATGTTCCGCTTCGAGCTCATGATAACACAAACAATTATTTAGATGTAGGTGTTAATCAAACACATTCCCTGTCTTTTCAGCAACAGGTGAGCAATGGTACTTCCCTATATTCCTCTGCAACCTACCTGAACGATGAAAGTATGATCCCAGGGGCAAAACTGGATCGCTTAAATTTATTAACCAGGGCTACGTCTATTTTTGGAAAGGATGACAACTGGATCACTGATGTGAAGGTTCAATACATTAGATCAACGGCAAACAACCGTCCCCTGAGCGGAGCTAATATAAATAATGTTTTTTCAACACTTTATCTTCTGCCACGTTCAATTAATATCAGAGATTATTCAGCAGGCAGTGACGCGACGGGCAAAATGATCTGGTATTTACCCAGTAATTCGGTCAATCCTTATTGGGCCGCAGATAATAGTTTGAATATGGATAAAAGGGATCGCTACTTACTAAATGCTTCCTTAAAACATAACTTCAATGACTGGTTGAGCGCCGAGGTTAAGGCCGGTGGGGATTTATATACCACCAATACAGAAACAAAAGTATACGGTGGTGGTCCCAATACAGCAACTGGCTTCTATAGTTTGGGCAAGGATACCTTTTCAGAAACGAATTACAGTTTTCTGGTCAGCGCAGCTCAAGATAATATTTTTGGTGACTTTGGGGGAGCTGTTAATTTAGGTGGAAACCTTATGGAACGCAAATCTAGCGGTATCAGTGGAAATGCAGGGGAATTAGAAGTTCCTAACCTTTTTGCCCTCAATAACAGTTTGGGCATTCCAAGTATTGGGGAAAGCCAGACAAATAGAAAAATCAATTCTTTGTATGGAACCTTTCAACTTAATTATGATGGTTATATATATATTGATGTTACAGGGCGTAATGACTGGTCGTCTACCTTAAGTATGGAAAATCGCTCCTTCTTTTATCCATCCGTAAGTACCTCAATTGTTTTTAGCGATATGATAACCCGTTATGGCGGTACTTTGCCAAGCTGGTTCAGCTACGGAAAGATACGCGCTTCTTATGCCGAAGTGGGTAACGATCTAGATGCTTATGAACTGTACAACACGTATGTTATAGGAACTGACCCCAATGGTAATACTACTGCTCAGCGTGAAAATACAAGATATGATGAAGGTCTAAAAAGTGAATTGATCAAATCGAAGGAGCTTGGATTTGAAGCTCGCTTTCTAAAAGGGCGCCTGGCGTTTGATTTCTCCTATTATCGTACCAATGCAACAAGACAACTTATCAACCTGCCACTCAATCCCTTGAGTGGTTATACTCAATATAAGGCTAATGCTGGGGACATTCAAAATGAGGGTATCGAATTGATGATCAATGGTCGCGTACTCGACAATCCTGACGGGCTTACATGGGATATAAATTTTAATTACTCACGCAACAACAACACCATCAAAAGATTGACAGAAGAGACAAAACGATATCGTCTTGGCGGATTTGATAACCTCACTGTTTTTGCAGTTGAACAAGGGAGTTATGGAGAAATTTTCGGTTCAGCATTTAAGCGAAACGAGGACGCAGCCAGTCAATTTTTTGGTCAGATAGAAGTGGATGGAGAAGGGCTTCCCCTTCCTGGTGAAGAATCCGTTAGTCTTGGTAACCAGCAGCCGGATGCCCTTATTGGTTTTGGCAATACATTTTCGTATAAGAACGTAACTTTTGGCTTTTTGGTCGATGCGCGTATAGGCGGGGAAATCTTTTCAGGCACTAACAGGGCGCTACAAAATTCAGGGTCGGCTGCCAAAACTGCTGTTAATGGCCAACGTGCGGAATTTGTAGTACCGGGAGTAGTCCAAGATGATAACGGAAATTTCTCAACGAATACGACGCCAGTAACACCTCAGAATTATTGGAGCGCAATTTCTAATCGTTCTGGTAATTTGGGTATTACAGAAGCCAATATTTATGATGCGACAAACGTTCGTCTACGTACGCTCAATGTGCGCTATGATTTTACAGCAAAGGCGCTTGATCGTCTTCCTTTTGAAAAAGCGTATATTGGAGCTTCTGCAACCAACGTATGGATGATAACCAGTCATTTAAATGGAGTAGATCCTGAATCGGTTTATGCCACAAGTACAAATGCTGTTGGTTTTGAAAATTCGGCACCTCCTACCACGCGCACCGTTTTCTTTAATTTTGGGGTAAGTTTTTAAAAAATATGAAAATCATGAAAACATTATTAAAAAAATTTCTTTTTTTGGCTACTGCGAGTATTTTCGTCAGTTCCTGTTCTGACTTTGAAGAACTCAATGAGAAGCCTACTGCCGCATCTGAGGAGCAGGTTCAGGTAGAGTATTTTATTAACAATTCTATTATCAGCGCACAGCAGAATCCTGATGTTGCGGAGCGGGCATTCGTACTCTACTGGAAAGCGGCCGGTAGGATGGATAGGATTAATTCTTTACCAGTAGGGTCTACTAATGATGGATGGACTGATGCATATTATAATCAGGTCGCCACTTGGCTAAACCATGCAAATACCGCGATTCAGATAGCCGATGATAAATTAATGCAGCCTGAGGCGCAGGTTTATACCAACAACCTGAAACAAGTCGCTCGAATTTGGAGAGCGTACTTAATGAGTGAAATGTCCGACAATTTTGGCCCGATTGCTATAGAAAGTTTTCAGGGTGTAAACCCAAATTTCAATAGTGTTGAGGATGTTTATTACTATGTCCTTGACGAATTGAAAATGGCTGTCCTGGATATGGACGATTTAGAAGCGGGTGTTATTTCCGACAGGATAAAAAACTTAGATCCAGCCTACAAATATGATTTTGAAAAATGGAAAGCCTATGCAAACAGTATGCGTATGCGTTTGGCCATGCGTCTTTCCGAAGCTGATCCGGCAAAAGCACAAGCAGAATTTGAAGATGCAGCCCAGGGCAGCAATTTTATCTCAGGTCCTGATCTGACTTTTAAAGTAGCAGAAAAAGCAGGTTGGGATGCACTTACCGGTGTGATGAGCAGAGAATGGAACGATCAATACCTTTCTCCGACCTTGAATAACCTATTGGTCGGTTTAGGTGGGATCAAATCTGAAAATCTCTTATCCGAGGATCTTCACAAATATATTAAGCCAAAAAATTATATGGGATTGATGCTGGAACAACATTTTACCACCCTTACCACAAATCCTGTTGCTGGATATTGGTTCGATGGTCTTCCTGAGATCATTGATCCAAGAGCTTATGAGGCTTATATAATTCCTGGGGATTTTGCTGATCCGGAATTGAACAGGTATCCCTCATGGGCCCCCGATGCCACGAGTGAAACGACAAGAAGTTTAGTTGATGTCGATGGAAATGTGGTGAAGGAAATAGATGCCGCTTATACTTGGAATGCTCCTACTTTGGGAAGTTGGGGTGAAAAAGGTGCTAAAAACAATGTTTATGAATGGCCGGCGACAACGCCGCGATTAGCCAACCGTTTTAGGAACAGTACTTCCGAGCGTATATTCTTTGCTCCCTGGGAAACTTATTTTCTTGTGGCCGAAGCAGCAGTCCGCGGATGGGATGTTCCCATGGATGGAAAAACAGCTTATGAAGAAGGCGTACGCCAGAGTTTTATGTACTGGAACGTTTCAACCTATGCCGATGGTTATTTGGGTTCACAGGATTACAACAATGTAGGTACTTCCGTAAACTGGGATCATACCGCGGAGCCACCCGCAAATATACCAATGGACTTCGTAAATGGATATACAGGAGCAAAAGGAACAACAACCTATAAATATCCTTCGAATGCTGTATATAAAGGCGGTGCAGTTAAAAATGATCTTTTGACCAAGATCATCACTCAAAAATTCATTGCACAAGTGCCTTGGTTACCCTTGGAAACCTGGAGTGATCAAAGAAGATTGGGGCTCCCATTTTTTGAAACCCCTGCTGTTGAAAATCCGTTGGATAATATGCCGCAGCTTACAAAAAGCAATTATATGAATGTTACCGAAAATTTCTTTCCACAGCGTTTAACGTATCCCAGCAATGTTGTAAACAACGTTCCTGAATATTCACAAGCTTTGGAATTTTTAGGAGGTGATGACAGTGTTTTTACACCACTATGGTGGGCGAAAAAATAAACGTTATTTTATTCGAAATTATTAAAAATTAAAGGGGCTTTTAGCCTCTTTTTTTATGATCATCTTTAATGGGAATGTATATGTTGACTTTTAAAAAAGTTGAACAATTCTTTAATCGTTCTTCTTTAAGGTTCACTACTTATATTAACTGCTTTGAAATAATAGCTGTCACTGGATTTTACAGCACAACGGAATAACTTCTAGTGGTTTTATAGGCAATGAACCTTCCCAGTTTCCGAAGAGATAAAACTTCTTGTCTTCATAGATCTTGAAATAATCCAGAGACGAATTTCCAAATGCCTTTACCAAGCTTTTACCTTTTCAAATTTTAGATTATCGGTCTTCGTTTTTTGCATCAACCGTTTATAGAACAGCCATACAAAATAAAGAATGCTCACCACGCCAAGCATATTAATGCTATACAGAAAATAATGTTCAAAAGAAGTAGCCGGTCTCAAATCCGTATCAACAAGTATAAAGCTCCTGATCGTATTGATGACGGATTCGGTAAAGGTAAAATCAATATTGAAATGGCACAGATCGAGAAAATAAAACCCCATAACGCCATAGATCAGAACACAGACCGTTATTCACTGTGCGACTTTGATATCCAATAGTTCAAAAAAATCTAGAGACGGTTGGGATACACACCCAATATCTTCTAAGTCTTACTGGCATCTCATTCTCGATCAATAAGATTGAAAGTATTTCGAAAAATACGAGTAAAACCGCTACTAGTGAGAGCCCAGATAAACATCTTGTTTCCTTATTCTACTATCTGCCTGCTTGATCCTTGATACCATTAGTGGAGATATCAGTTTTGCTGGATTTGAAGTACTGCCAAGAGCGCTCAACGGTATCGTGAGTAGTGGGCTGTTAGACTTCATGGGAACTAAACTTGTGATCCTTTGAAAAATCGAGGTAAATGTCATGCGAGAACCAGAGCTGTTAAACTTGATGTCCTTGATAAATCAGGGCTACTTCATACCTAGTGCAATTATTAAAATTTATTAGGAGTCTATAGACATCTAAACTGCCGGATTTTGACTTATCCTTTAAAAACAACTTAGACCTAAATAATTATACCAAAAGTCACTATGTTTTTTAAAATTTTTCGTTTTCAGGTTAAACACAATACTTGAAAATGAAAAATCAGATCAACGCTAATCAAATATAGACCGCTTTTCGGGATCATAAAATCAGACTCATTTTATATGGTTTCATACCATATATTACAAATACCTTAAAACAAAAAATCCTGTAAATCATTAGATTTACAGGATTTTGATCCCACTTGAAAAGTGACTAGTCGGGGTGGCAGGATTCGAACCTGCGACCTCCGCGTCCCAAACGCGGCGCGATAACCGGGCTACGCTACACCCCGAGTAATTTATTTAATCGCGACCGGTTGCGCGACAAACTTTAGAGAAACCTAAAATTTATATACTTTTCTTGGTTTCCCAAAAGAAGTGGCGGAGAGACAGGGATTCGAACCCTGGCGACGGTTACCCGTCGACAGATTAGCAATCTGCTCCATTACCACTCTGGCACCTCTCCTTTAAGAACGAAGCGTCTCTCTCAAAACGCGGTTGCAAATGTATATTATATCATTTAAATAACCAAAGCATTTTACGGAATAAAAACACATTTTTTTTAAGGATTTTAATAGCCGTTATATCTTCCTTAAAATCAGAAAATTGAGTAAAAGAGTATCACTCGGGATATTCAATACGCAAGTGATATATATTATTCAACTTAGATTTAAGTATCTTCTTTATGGTTTGAATCTCTTTAAAGGTAATGTTTGAGTTTAAAAATTGACCTTCATCCATCTGTTTATTAATAATTTTTTCAACAAAAGAATCGATCAATATTGAGGTTGGATTTTTTAAGCTTTTGCTGGCTGCTTCTACACTGTCAGACATCATTAAAATTGCTGTTTCCTTACTAAAAGGCAACGGACCTGGATATTGAAAGTCTGTTATCTTCACGTTTTCATCTTGTTCCTGTGCTTTTTTGAAGAAAAAATAAACAGTGCTCGTACCATGATGCGTTCGAATAAAGTCGATTACCCTATCTGGCAAATTCCGTTTACGGGCAATCTCAATACCATTAATCACATGATCTATGATAATCTGAGCACTTTCTCGAGGGGACAAATCTTCATGTGTATTAATACCTGTGGATTGATTTTCTACAAAATCTGTAGGATTGGGCATTTTCCCAATATCGTGATAGAGCGCTCCTACCCTTACCAACATTGCATTTGCTCCTATTTCATTTGCGGCTGCTTCTGCAAGATTTGCCACATTGAGACTATGGTGAAAAGTGCCTGGGGCCTTATTTGCCAGTTCTTTCAATAATTTACCGTTGGTATCTGAAAGTTCCAGTAGCGACAGATCACTTACTAGTCCAAATACTTTTTCGTAAGCATAAATAAGAGGTTGTACAAAAAGCGTCGCTAGCCCACAAAGTACAAAAATCCACATCGTATCAAAATCCAGATTTTCCACGGTTCCTTCATGAATAATATGAAAGGCAAAATAAGCAAGTATATAAATAAAAGTAATTTGCCCTACGGAAATGAATAAGTTGGCTCGTTTATATAATTCTGAAACGGTAAGAATGGTCACAATTCCGGCAATGATTTGCAGAAACATATATTCCGAAGTGTTCGGCACAATAAATCCTAAAAGCAATACGGTAATAACATGCGTAAATAATCCTAAGCGAGCATCGAAAAATGCTTTTAAAACGAGCGGTAAAATGCATAAAGGAACAACATAAACGTAATTAGCATCATATTTTACTACAACTGTAGTTATGAACACCATCAGGATGACATTAAAAAAGATGAAAGTCACTTTTGTATTATTCTCAAAAACAAACTCCCTATAATTACGAATAAATAGCAATAACATAACAAGTGCCACTGAAACTAATAATACATAGCCAAAAATCACCCAATTATACTTACTATCTGTCCAGGATTTTGACTCATATTCTACTTTGAGGGAATTTAAGATTTGATAAATTCCTTCTTCAACTATTTCTCCTTTAGCTACAATTCTACTGCCCTTACTTACAATACCACGCGTAGGTGAAATTTTATTTAGTTCTGATTGCGTTTCTTTAGCGGTGAGCTTTTCATCAAAGACCACATTGGGTTGCACTACATCAAAGAAAAGCTCCTTAAATCTGTTAGAAGATTCTGGATACGGCCCCGTGCCCACTTTTCTGTTTATTATCGTACTAATTTCATCAGTAAGGTTTAATTTGTCGAATACTGTTTCTTCTACTTCATTGCCCCGTCGCAAGTATATAGGACCGTCTGGCGAAATGTTTGCAACTTCGCTAATAACCCCATAATTATAGAAGCCTTCTAATATGTTAGAACCATATTTCTTTAAAACGTCAAGTTTATCGCGGAATATGGAATCCGTAAAAACAATATCGAACTGGCTTTGATAATTCGCTTTGACCTCTTCCGCAATTTCTTGATTGTAGGTAAAATAAGGAATAACATTACTGCGCGCTTTTGTCTGTTCCTTGTCAAGCTCCTCTTTATCTTTTAAAATCGCAAAATCTACCGGCGCATATAAATTATCATATTGCCATGGTTTATTCTGCTGAAAGTCAAATTGAAATTTCCCGCTTTTGGGCAATAGATAAACGATGAGTATAGTACTGGCAATACAAAGCAATACCTTATAAAGTGAGCCCTGATTTTTATAAAACCTGTTTAATAAATTTTTCATATATCCAAGAGGGAAAAAGTAAAAATACTAAAAATAAGGTGGCCTGCACATTTTTATACGCAAAGACAAAAGCCCATTAGATTCGATTTAATTTCATTAAATTCGCATTTCTATCAGAAAAAGAGTAAAACAATGAACAACGAAATCGTCATCGTATCAGCCGCAAGAACTCCCATAGGTAGTTTTATGGGAAGCTTATCTACCATTTCAGCAACCGATTTGGGCAAAATCGCCATTAAAGGAGCTTTGGATAAAATAAATCTTGATCCTAAACTCGTCACTGAGGTTTTTATGGGAAATGTAGTACAGGCTAATGTGGGGCAAGCACCTGCTCGACAAGCCGCTTTGGGAGCTGGAATACCTGCCAGTGTCCCTTGTACCACTGTAAATAAAGTGTGTGCCTCTGGAATGAAAGCGGTAATAATGGGAGCACAATCCATAAGTTTGGGCGATAATGAGATCGTAGTTGCCGGAGGTATGGAAAATATGAGTTTAATTCCTCATTATGTTCATATGCGCAATGGCACTAAATTTGGTCCCTCAACTCTAATAGACGGCATGCAACGTGATGGTCTTGTAGATGCATATGATAATAATGCAATGGGTGTTTGTGCCGATTTATGTGCGAAAGAGTATGATTTTTCAAGGGAAGATCAGGATGCTTTTGCGATCAAGTCTTATGAACGCTCTGCTGCTGCTTGGAAAGCTGGTAAATTTAATGATGAAGTTGTACCTGTAGAAGTACCACAACGACGTGGCGAGGCAATAATCGTAAACGAAGATGAGGAATTTAAAAATATCAAGATGGAAAAAGTGTCCAGTTTGCGACCAGCTTTTTCTAAAGATGGTACGGTAACTGCAGCAAATGCGAGTACAATAAATGACGGTGCAGGTGCTGTGATTTTAATGACCAGGGCTAAAGCAGAAGAACTGAATTTACAACCTCTGTGTACCATAAAAAGTTATGCGGATGCTGCTCAAGAACCAGAATGGTTTACTACCGCGCCTTCTAAAGCTTTGCCAAAAGCACTTGCAAAAGCCGGTATTGCACAAGGTGATGTTGACTTTTTTGAGTTTAACGAAGCATTTTCGGTAGTGGGTCTGGCCAATATGAAAATTCTTGGTCTTACTGATAAAAATGTAAATGTGAACGGTGGCGCTGTTTCTCTTGGACATCCATTAGGCTGTAGCGGTGTTCGCATTTTAATTACACTTATCAATGTTCTTAAACAAAACAACGCAAAACTTGGGGCAGCGGCAATTTGCAACGGTGGAGGCGGCGCTTCCGCAATGATTATAGAACGTGCGTAAACCTACCATAACTTCTATTCCTAAATTATGAATTACGGCATTTGCCATTTGAGCATTGTACCCATGCGTCGCGATACGGCAGACAGTAGTGAAATGACCAATCAGGTCCTCTATGGTGAGTTTTTTAAAGTTCTGGAAATCAGAAAAAAATGGAGCTTGATCCGCTTAGCCCATGATAATTATGAAGGTTGGATTGATAATAAGCAATATCGGGAAATAAGTACAGAAGACTATGATCAGTGTACTAATAGTATGACGGTGCTGGCTTCAGATATAATACAAATGGTAGCTAGCGCAGATAATAACATCATTTGTGTTCCTATGGGAGCAATGGTCTCGAACCTTCCTTTGCTGGGTGATAAATATAGTAGCGCTAGCATTGCCGGTAAAAAAGACAAAAGCTTATTTGTAAACACGGCCCTACTCTATCTTAAAAGCCCATATCTCTGGGGAGGGCGCACTCCATTTGGTCTTGACTGCAGTGGTTTTACACAAATGGTTTATAGATTGAATGGACATCAGTTATTACGCGATGCCTCCCAACAGGCGCTTCAAGGGGAAGCACTTAGTTTTATAGAAGAAAGTGCTGCAGGTGACCTGGCCTTTTTTGATAATGCTGAAGGGATTATTACACATGTGGGAATTATGATGCCAGAAAATCATATCATACATTGTCACGGCGAGGTGCGCATAGACCGCATAGATCACACTGGCATTTACAATGTAGATAGTCGATCCCACACCCATAGTCTTCGAGTTATCAAGCGTATTCTTTAACGTATAATAGAAATACAACAAGATCCGTTTAATTTAATAATATACTTGCAATTAATCGTTTTAAAAACGTCAAAAACAAGTGATTTTTATCAGTTTTTAGTCGAAAAATACGTTTTATAAGTTACTTATTTACAGATTATTAAATAACCCCTTGGCATAAAATAAGCCAATTATCTGCATTTATTCTTAACGCGTTCCAAACATTAAGTATCTTATGTTAAGCTATTAATAATTGTTTTGGTTAAGCCTCTGTATTACTGTAATTTTAAACTGAAATTCTAACCAAAATATTTTCAAAATGAAAAAATACACCTTAATTCTTATAGCAGCAATTACCCTAAGTGCGGTATCCTGTAAGAATGACAAAAAAAATAATGACGCAGATATGAATGCCACTGAAATGGATTCAACGTCTATGGATGATCAAGCCATGTCACCTAATATGAAAGAGATGACCGTTCAGATGGAGGCGAAAAGTGGTAGCAATGCCAGCGGTACAGTAACGTTCACAACAGCTGATAATGGTGAGGTAACCATGACCGCAACTTTAACCGGATTAGAGCCAGGGACACATGCTATTCATTTACATGAAAACGCAGATTGCTCCGCAGATGATGGCACATCAGCTGGTGGACACTGGAACCCAACCAATGAAAAACATGGTAAATGGGGTGATGCAGAAGGATACCATAAAGGAGACATCGGAAATTTCGAAGCAGATGCTGACGGAAATGGTTCAATAACGTTCACTACCGATGAGTGGTGTATAGATTGTGAAGATCCTAATATGAATATAGTTGGTAAAGGTATTATCGTTCATCAGGGAACAGATGATTTTACTTCGCAGCCTAGTGGTGATGCAGGTGCTCGCATAAGTTGTGGTGGCATTATCGAATAAATATATTAATATTTATATGATTAAAGCAGTCGACAGACTGCTTTTTTTTGTTTAAATTCAGCCAATAAAAGAACGAACCCAACCCTATGCAACCAGATGATTTAATCCTGCGTCTTAAGAAAAAAGATGAAAAAGCCTTTGAAAGGCTTTACGAGCTTTATTCAGAAAGTATTTTCGGAGTAATAAATAGCGTGGTGCATGATGAAGGTGCAGCTGAAGAGATTCTTCAAGATGTGTTTATAAAAGTTTGGGACAATGCAGAATCCTACTCTGACAAGAAAGGCCGTTTTTTTACATGGTTGCTTAATATAGCCCGAAACGCAGCTATAGATAAAACACGTAGCAAAGCTTACAAAAATAAAAAGAAGAACCTTAACCATGAATATTTCGTAGATATTCTTGAACACAAAAGCAGTTTCTCCAGTAAAATGGATGCTATAGGTATTCAAAAATATATTGACATCCTAGAACCCATTTGCAAAAAAGTCATTGACCTTTTATTTTTTAAAGGTTTTACTCAAAAAGAAGCATCTGAAGAATTGAATATGCCCTTGGGAACAATTAAAACACGGAATAGGATTTGCATTAATAAGTTGAGGGAAATCCTAGCTGAATAATTATATCTATGAATATTCAAGAATACATATCATCAGGAATACTTGAACTTTACGTATGTGGTGCACTTACTGATCAGGAAAATAAAGAAGTCTCTGCCACCCTACGCGAGCATGAAGAGGTACGCTCTGAAGTTGAAGAAATTGAAACAGCCTTGCAAAACTTGGCTATGGCCACAGCGCCGTATAATCCCGAGAGTTTGTTGGCCAATATTAAATCAAAATTGAGCAAGAAAGACACTCAAGTAATTCCTTTACAGTCTAACAAAAAAGAACGTATTCTAATGTATATAAGTCTTGCAGCATCTCTTGCATTACTTATAGGATTATTCTCCTTGCTATCTAAAAATAGCCAGCTGCGAGACGAGTTAAATAAAAGGAATGCACAACAGGTCGTACTATCTTCTGAGAGTGAATCTGCAAAATCTAAATTGACACAAACGCAGAGCGATCTTAGTGAAACACAGAATATTTTAAATGTATTTCGGGATAGAAGTACCGTTAAAGTTCCGCTTGCAGGTCAAAAAATATCGCCAGATTCTTACGTGAACGTATTTTGGAACAAGTCTGGCAACAAAGTTTATATTGACGCTCAGGGCTTACCCGAACCGCCTGAAGGAAAAGTATATCAAGTGTGGTCTCTAAAAATGAATCCTTTGGCTCCTACCAGTATCGGATTGTTAAATGATTTTAATGAAGATAAAAATAAAATATTCGAGCTTGAAAATCCGAATAGCTCTGAAGCCTTTGGTATTACGCTTGAACCTGCTGGCGGAAGTGAAACGCCCACTATGGCTCAACTTTATACTTTAGGAGCTGTATCAGGATAATGAAACAAATTTTTTACGAAATAAATATAAGGGGCTCTATGAGCCCTTTTATTTTTGAGTTAAATACAATTAAAGTTTGTTAAATTAGATCCAGATTTTTGCTTAACTGAACTGTGGGGGCAACATTTTCATGGAGACAGATCTTAAGTTATGCAAAAAAACTATTTAATAAGAAAGTATGGTAAGAGCTGAATTCCGAAATCCAACTTATCGAAAATAATCAAAGGATAAATGTTAGAATTTTTTTCGATATGATTAGATCCACTTTATATTCTAAAACACAATCTCACTCTATTACATATCGCACTACTATTTGTACTTACAAATCTGTTTTTGAGAACATTTAAACCATTTTAGCGCTAAAAACCCTATTTTATGATGCTTATTACTTTCGACTTAGTTCATAAATTGAAAATATGCACACTATTTTAAAGATATTCTCAATCGTTATAACTCTTGCAGTACTGCAATAATGCACATCTTGAGAAAATAAAATTTATAAAGTAAGATTTTCCTAGTGCCGAGTAAAGCAGATTGGAGAAAAGACATGAACCATTTTATGAGAGTAGAAGCATCGGTTCACTCTAATATTGCACTCACTATAAAAGATAGCAAAAATAACCCACAACAGCAGATCGGGGATATTGAGGAAATGATACAGGAGGAAATGGATGTTTTAATTGTATCCCCTCTGGGACCAGATCTTATAGTTGCGGTAATAATCAGAGCGATCAACGCGAAAATACCGGTAATACTTTTAGACAGGAAAATTAATTCTAACAACTATACAGCTTATCTGGAATCAGATAACATTGAAATAGGAAGAAATGCAGGAAAGTACATCTTTTCTTCTAAAAGGATTCTATAAATTTAATTGAGGTGCGCGGGGGGAAATTCTTCTACGCCAGTGGTAGGTTTTGAGGAGATCATAGATGATAATTTTCTCATAGGTATAAGTGTAAATTTAATATTTCAAATGGTGGACTGCCAAAGGCCAACTTTAAAAATTTACTGTATTCTCTTGGCGTAAAAATATTGATTATATCTATTTTTAAATGATGAAATCGCTCTGAAAGGCTTAAAAAAAGTAAAAGAACTGCATATAATAACTGATTTCCTCATATTTCACCGGATGGTAAATGGATAGCTTTTATATCATTTGAACCGAATATCGAACTAAATGCACATCCTTCTTACAAAAGAGTAATGTTGAAATTAATGCCAGTTTCAGGAGGGGCTCCAAAGGTTATTGCTTATTTATATGGAGGTCAGGGTACTTTTAATGTTAATTCCTGGTCGCCAGACAGTAAGCACCTTGCTTTTGTAAGCAATTCTGGAGAGAAAGAATAACATATAGTTGTAAATTCATTTGTGGTTGAAGGTCCTTATTATTCAGAAGGATGTTTTCTCTGAAGAATTCTATGAGAAAAATGAACGCCAAATGTATCGCTCGGTAACATGCTTATGCTTAGTTTGAAAACAGAAGTTCCATTGTTTTATTCGAGCTTACTATTGAAGTTTTAATTAGGTCACTTAAGTTTGCTCAAAAGTATTTGAATCTAAAGTAACTAGAGCAGAATGCCATTTTTTTTATACCTTATCTAAAATAACAAAATCATGATATCCCGTAAAAAATTTTTAGTACAATCTGCCGCGTTTACAGCTGGGGCAATATTGTTACCTTCTTTTGCTATTGCCCCTTCTAAAGAAAAAAAATGGGGGGTTCAGCTATATACTTTCCGCGATGCATTAGAAAATGATGTCATGGGCACTCTTAGGAAAATTGCGGCTTTGGGAATAAAGGAAATAGAAAGTGCACGCAGCGATAAAGGTAATTATTATGGACTCAAACCCGAGGAGATGAAGTCAGCCTGTAATGATTTAGGCATGAAGCTGGTAAGTGGCCATGTTCATCTGGATGACCAATGGGAAGATACCATGGATCAGGCTGTAGCTTCAGGACAGGAATATCTTATCTGTTCCACAATGCCTTCCGAAGGACAAACTGTTGATAATTATAAGAAAGTGGCCGATATGTTCAACAAAGCAGGAGCGGCCTGTAGAGAGAGAAATCTCAAATTTGGATATCATAATCATGAATATGAATTTGAGACTAAAGATGGACAGGTCTTATATGATGTTTTGCTGAAAAACACTGATCCCAATCTGGTTTATATGGAACTTGATCTTGGATGGGTGGTTGTTACAGGAAATAATCCCGTTGATTATTTTGAAAAATTTCCAGGAAGGTTTCCCCTATGGCATTTAAAAGATATGAACATAGCAGAAAAGAGAAGTACCGAATTTGGCGAAGGGGGAATGGACATTCCCGCCATTCTGAAAAATGAAAAAAAATCCGGAGTAAAACATATTTTTATCGAGCAGGAAGAATACACAAATAATGCTTTTGAAAGTATGGAGGAAAATATGAAATACCTAGGAAATATTTAAAACCAACATCCTGAATTGAAGTTTTAACGGAATTAATATCCCCGTTTTCAGATGATTTTTAAAAAAACTGTATCGAAAATGGCTGATTTCAAGCAAAAAATACCGTTTTAGAACAGAATTTTTACTGTATTTTATTCCAAATAATACATTCTGATTTTAAGCTTTCTGGACAGGAGAAAAAATAGAAAATCCTGTAACCAAGACTTTTGGTTCCTCCACAAAATGGGCCTGGAAAACTGGCAATCGGAAAAAAATAGATGAAATGTGGGCTGAAAAAAAAGGTGGAATTAAGAGAGAGTTCAATGGAAGAAATTAAAAACCTGATTAAAAATAATAGTGAAACGCGTAGGTTGATAAATATTTGGGCTATATGGTGTGCTTCTGCAGGTTAGAATGCCCGGAATTTGTTACAATCCAGCGTATGTTTGGAGCAAGAGATTTTGAATTCGTTTCTATTTCAGCAGATAAACGTTCCAAAAAAGATAACCAACTGGATTTTTTGAAAAGTGCCAATTCTGCTTTAGAAAATCATATAGTAACAAATGATGATAATATGCCTTAATAGATCATATTGAACCCGATTAGAATTTCAGGAACTCAAAAAAGCTATAGTTGAAAACCCTATGATAGAAAGGGTATATTAGGATTTATGAATAAGGAAAACTGCTGACTTAATCTTCCGCAAGGTCTTAAAACTGTAAAAATTAATTCATACCAACAGTGTAATAAATAATCAATGAATATATGTATATCCATTATCCGTACTAAAAGTAATTTTCAGCAACGCTTAACTGTCTGACCGTTTCGGCAGGAAACCACCCGTCACGGAAACGGCCAGAAATCTATAAAAGTGGTCGAAAAATGGACTTATTTGGGGGAGAAACGAAGATAAATTATTCGAAGACAAGAGGCTTACAACGGCTATTTAGACATAAAATCTATCATATTCAATGAAAACGTATTTCGCGTTAGGGATTGAAGTGGAAATCCTTTTTGCAAGGAACGAGCAAAAAGATTGCAGCGGAAAGCCCGACCCGTAGGGAAACGCCCAAAAAACCATTAAAATGGCCGTAAATGGTCAGGAAGTCAATGAAACTTAAATGGATTTTCGGTAAGAATAGTATTCATATATTACACTTAACGGCTATTTAAATTAAAATAAATCACAAAATATGTATCTAAAAAGAATGATTAAGATAATCTGCTTTACCTTCCTATTTGCGCTTTTTTCAACTACGGTTTTCGCACAAAAACAATTTAAAGTTTTACTGGTTACAGAAACAGCGGGTTGGCATCATGAATCTATTGATAATGGTATTGTCGCCATAAATGAACTTGCCGCTACGCATAATTTTGATGTTGACAGACAACAAGATGCCATAAAAATAACAAAAGAAGGGCTAGAGCCTTACGACGCCGTCTTATTTTTAAGCACAACTGCAGATATTTTTGATGCCGATGAGCAGAAAGCTTTTGAAAACTATATAAAATCAGGAAAAGGGTATGTAGGTATTCACGCTGCTTCAGATACAGAATATGATTGGGAATGGTACACTAAACTTGTGGGCAGAATGTTTAATATACACCCGGCACAACAAACTGCAAAATTGAAAATACTTGACCATAATTTTCCCGGCCTTGAACATTTTCCAAATACTCTATTGTGGACCGACGAGTGGTACGAATTTGGACCCGAAAAAGTGTCTGGTTTAAAGTACTTAGTTGCAGTTGATGAAAATTCATATAGTCCCGAAGTAACCTGGAAAAATCGGGATGAAGATCCTAAAACCGGAAAAATGGTAGATAGAAGTAGCAAAGGTATGGGAGATTTTCATCCTATTTCCTGGTATCACGAGTTTGATGGCGGAAGAGCATTTTATACCGCGCTGGGTCACATTCCAAAAGTGTATGAAAACCAGTGGTTTTTAGATCATTTGTATGGAGGTATTTATTATGCCGCAACGGGTAAAGGAGTTGAAGAAAATAGCGATATGTCCAAATAAAAACACGTATTCTCAAATAGTTGTCAGATAACTGTCAGATAACCTCTGAAATTTAACAGTAAAAAAAGAAGCAATGCGGGCTCGAGCATAATTTATTAGCTTCACAAAGCTGCAAAAAAAAAATCGCTTATTTTCCTAAGAAAAGTAAGCGATTCTCCAACTAACAAAAAATCCAAAAAAACTAATCAACCAATAAAATTCATGTTCCTTTCTCATAGAAAATCCTGAATTCCAACCATTCAAGATGTTGAATTAAAGATCAATACATCTTTACAACTACTATATTTACGAAGCAAAAGGAGAAATGGTTTTTTGAAAGTCCGATTTTTTCCCACGAAAGTGCTAAAAATCTGCCAAATTTCCTGATTTTAATATTTTCGGCAGGTTTACGTTGAAAGTGTTACTGTTTTGCAGCAAAATTCTTTAAGTGTATATTAGCTTTAAATTGCTAATTTATGAACCCTTCTTCTTCTGGATGGATTGCGAAACAATTGGTGTTTCTTAAAAATGTAAATTCTACAGAAGAGCGCGCCCGATTTTATGATGACATAAAAAAATCAGGATTTATTTATGGGTTTTCAGCGCATTTGATGATAGCGCAACCTCATCTTATTCATGAGTGGACGGTCGCAGAAAAAACAAAAGTCAATCTTTTTGATGCTTTGGCACTTACATACAAAATGCATTACGGTCATTTGGAGAATTTTAGTCAGGCCGCTTTTATTTTTTATAAGCAATTGCTGGACAGTGATTTTTCCGCGCAAACCGCTTTGCCTGATGATAAAAAATTTAATCTTCAGCTTGAAAAAATAATACATACCAGTATTAAAACGAGCGATTCCATACTTAAAAAAAATTTTAGTGCAGTATTGACTAATGCTCTGCTATTTATTGATGTACTCGCTTTTGAAGAGTATTGTACCACTTCTGCTTCTGCCCGACCGCACGCTTCAAATCTGGAATTTTTAATCCTAAATGTCATTTATATTGCGCTTCAGCAAAAAGAGAAAAGTCGGCAGGATGAACTGCTGCTTGATCTTTTTGAAAAATCGTTGCGTTATCATAAAAATAAGATTGAACAAGCGCCAGACTTAAGTTCCCTTACTTTTGAAAAAAATACAAAAATCACCGAAAAACAATATGTATTAGACGTTTCTAGCCTTATTTTTTGGAATGATCCCTTATGGCCAGAAAAGCAGGATCACTTCATGTTCAAACTCGCAGATTCCCTTGATTTACCAGCAAATTATGTTTTAAAGACACAAGGAGATTTAAAAGGTTTCATAGAAAAAAATGGTCCTTCTATCCCATTTTTCAACAATGCACATCCCTTAAAACATTTTTATGCCCAAACAAATGTAATGGTAAGCACGCTTATTTTAAGAAATAAAAAGCGCCTTCTTACAGAAGTTGTAGGCAGCAAAGATCTGGTGATGCTTTTGGGAAAATCTACCTATAAAGACCTGAGTAAAGAAGAGCGCAGAAAAGTAAAGATCCAACTTCTTGACATCTGTAAAGGCGTTCCTTCCCTCGCCATCTTTTTACTTCCTGGCGGCAGTATTTTGCTCCCACTTTTGATTCATTATATTCCTGAACTGTTACCATCAGCTTTTGATGAAAACCGCATTGAGGATCATTCCGAAGAATCTTGATAAATGATGATAATTACCATTTTTTAGCTATAACGGACGTTTTTTAGCCGTTTTCAGCAATTTTTCGGCTCTTGTTAAAATGATTATTTACGTGATTATTCCCTGATCCCTTTTAGCATTTATCGGCTAATCGTAACTTGCTCATTTCCGAAGAATTTTTAGCATGAAAATAATTCACACCGCAGACTGGCACATTGGCAAGAAACTGCACAAACACGATCTTCACAAAGATTTTGACCTCTTTACAAACTGGTTGCATGATTTAATTCAGCAAAAAAAAAGTTCACTGCT
>JBBPYO010000177.1:0-5370 GCA_038199845.1 Flavobacteriales bacterium | reverse complement strand
TGGAAGAAATCATGACTTCTGGCGCGGCGCTACGTAAAGTGATAGATGCACTTTACACTGGCGATGACATTTATGGAGAGACTCAAGAATTACAAAATAAGTGGATTTCGCTTGACGAAAATCTCAAAAATGCACAGCAAAAAACGATCGAATTACAACAAAAACAGACTAAAACCGGTATAAAACTGGCAGATTTAACTAATAATCTCCTTCCGCAGATTAATAATCTAGGTTTTGATACCATTGTAAAAGCTAAAAGCGCCCTACTGGAGCATAGTGTTTGTAGCAGTTTACGGCGTGAGCATGAAAATTTAATCCAAGAAATAGCCAATCTAGAGTCGACTGTAAAAACCCTACAAATACAATTGTTTCGCGATGCCGAAAAAGATACGCCGCTCAATCAAAAAGAACTGCTGCAAAATCTAGAAAAAAGTAAAGAAAATCTGGATGATTTGAGGCAACAATGTGAAGGATTAAAACGCCAGCTTCATAATGACACGGAGCGGATTGACGCAATTGCCGTTTTAAAAACCAGAATCTCCCAAAAGGAGAACGAAATCAAGCGCTGGCGACTGCTTAATGAATTAATAGGTGACGCCAATGGAAAAACCTTTAACGAATTTGCACAACATCTTACGCTCACGCAGTTATTACGATTGGCTAATATTCGGCTTAAAGACCTCAGCGACCGGTATTGTTTAGATACACCACAAGATAATGAAGATGACAGTCTCGTAGCCATCGATGAACATATGGGCGGGCAGCGGCGTTCTGTAAAAACACTTTCTGGTGGAGAGACTTTTATTCTAAGTCTTTCTATGGCGCTAGCACTTTCTGATCTTGCATCGCGGAATGTGGAAATCAATAGTTTATTTATAGATGAAGGTTTTGGTACTTTAGACCCAGAAACCTTAGATCAAACTCTGGATACGCTGGAGCGTTTACAAGCATCCTCTTCAAAAACCATAGGCATTATCAGCCACGTAGATTCACTCAAAGAACGTATTGCAACCCAAATTCAGCTGAAAAGAAATGGACAGGGTTATAGTTCGCTGCGCATTAAATAAAAGAAATCTTGCTATTCATCTCCATAAATAAAAACATTTCTGCTGATTTTCAGCCAAAAAAAAAGTTTCTAAAAAAGACTTTACAGCCTATTTAGAAACCTTATTTTTTTAAAAAGTAACTTTCGATAAATTATTATTTATTCTTGAACCAAAACCAAATGCTCATTCCAGTCATTTGGAATTTCAGCTAAACCATAAATTTTAAATTCCTCTCCTTTATTACTTGCGGTGGATTCTAGTAAAGTTTCATTTAAAAATTCGGTATCCAGTTTATACATTGCTCCAGTTGCTGGATCTACTATCAACATTCCTATTACACCTCCGAGCAATATATTACCAAAGTACCAACCGTCCAGTTTAAAATTTACAGGAACTGTTTTTGATTGGAACCCATTCTTTGTGAATTTGACTTGATAATGTTCCTTCCCAAAAAATCCTGATGACGCATCCAATTTCATAGTGGCAGGAGTATTTCCCGAGTAAACCTCAACACCTTTTTTGTTCGTTATTACAATCTGAGCTTCAGATGGTGAGCTGTTAATAGAAATGGGATAACTACTTTTACTCAAGATACTTGCACAACTTGAGGACAATAAAATCACTCCAATCAATAATAAACTTGTAATTCTCTTTTGCATTATAATTTAGGGTTTAAAATATTCCTACTCTAGAATTTTATAGTTGGCTTTTCGGTTTCTTTCCAACTTTTCCTGAGCAAACCTATCAATTCCCTTTTGCAAAATCTAAAATAATTTAACTTTTTATTTAGTATAAATATCTAAATAACTTCATCACTATGTATTTCATCGATTAAATTAGCTACTAAAGCAGTCCAACCTGTTTGATGTGAGGCACCTACTCCCCTACCATTATCCCCATGAAAATATTCATAAAACAGAATCAAATCTTTAAAATGTTCGTCTTTATAATCCTCCTTATATAAAGAATGCACCGGTCTGTCGCCATTTTTATCCTTTTGAAATATTTTAATAAGCCGATAGCTCAGGTCCAGGCTTATATCCTTCAAGTTTTTATGATTACCACTCCCAGAGGGATATTCAAAAGTTAGTTCATCACCATAATAAGCATAATACTGCTTGAGGGACTGAATAAATAGGTAGTTCATGGGCATCCATATTGGTCCACGCCAGTTAGAATTACCACCAAACATGCCGGTAGAAGATTCGGCCGGCTCATAATTTATACTGTATGAAACACCATGAATATTGATTGTATATGGATCTTCGTGAACTTTAGAAAGTGACCTGATGCCATAGGCGCTTAGAAATTCGCCTTCGTCAAATAAGGTTTTCATCAAAATCTCAGCACGCTCTTTAGGAACCAAAGAAAGCAATAGATCATCCCCATCCTCAAAATCTTGTACAACAGGATACTTGAGGGTGCGCATTCTATATTTTTTAAACCACTTCACACTGGATTTGAAATCTGACAGTGCATTTAGTGTTTCCTTTTTGATGGTTAAAATGGCAGTCAACGAAAGTAGTCCAACAATAGAACGCACTTTTATGGGTTGAAAACCGCCATCATCATATACCAGTTTATCATAGAAAAATCCCTGTTCTTCATCCCAAACTCCAATATATTCCTCGCTGATCGCATTAAGAGCCTCCGCAATAAACACAAAGTGACCAAAATATTTAGTGGCCATTTCTTCATACGCGATATCCACAAGAGCAATTTCAATACTGATCTCAAGCATATTAAGACAGTATAGCGCCATCCAGCTCGTACCATCTACCTGCTCCAAATGCGCATCACCGGGAATACCGTGACTACGATCAAAAACCCCAATATTATCCATACCCAGAAAACCGCCTTCAAAAACATTGTTCTGTGTACGATCTTCACGATTGACCCACCAGGTAAAATTTAATGCTAATTTGTTAAAAATCCTTTTGAGAAAGTTGATGTCGTTATGTCCGGTTTTTTCTTTTTCAATTTTATAAATAAGCATTGCTGCCCAGGCCTGTACCGGTGGATTTACATCACTAAATGACCATTCATAAGCAGGTATTTGACCATTGGGTGCCATATACCATTCTTTAGTGAACAACAAGAGTTGGTGCTTTGCAAATTCAGGATCAACAAGCGCCATGGTCACACAATGAAAAGCAGAGTCCCAAGCGGCATACCAGGGATATTCCCAACTATCTGGCATAAGCATGATATCGTGATTACGCAGTGTTTTCCATTCACTGTTTCTACCATTTTTGCGGCCTTTTGGTGGTTCTGGTTCTTTAGGATCTCCTTTTAACCAGGTTTCAACGTCATAATTATAATATTGTTTAGACCACAATAAACCCGAAAGTGCCTGTCGCTCAATGTTTTTTACTTCAGGATTTTCTGATTTTGTAAGATTATTATAAAAGTCATCACATTCTTCCTGACGTATTTTAAAAAAATTATCAAAATCTGCATTAAAGGGATCCTCTTTTTGAACTATAGAAAGCCGAAGCTTAATGCTAATTGTTTCCCCCCCTGCAATCTCTTTTTTATAAAGCGCAGCAAATTTAGTTCCCTGATCTCTTTTGGTAGCGATGGTGTAATCATCATTAATTACCGCATCATGAAATAAATCCTTTTTATAGGGATGATCGTTCGGTTTTTTAAAGATACGCTCGTCATTCGTTTCATTTTCAGTGAACAACATGCGATCTGCTTTTTCAAAATACAGATTATATTTAACTACATATGGATGATCAATAGAAAGATACTCTTGATCTACCGTTAATTCCTTTTTTAAGACAGGCTTCCGCGGAATATCTTTAAATTCCCACAAGTTACGGCTCCAAAGCGTTGGCAGTAAGTGTATTTCTGCAGCTTCAGTATTTCTATTGGCTATAGAAATTTTTATCAACAAATCATTGTTATCAGCCTTAGCATACTCAGTAAACACATCAAAATAAGCATTTTCCTCAAAAATACCAGTATCTACAAGTTCAAACTCAAGGTCATCTTTACCTCTCCTTGCATTCTCATCACGAAGATGGACATATGGAAATTCCTTTTGTGGATATTTATATAGATGCTTCATGTAGGAATGCGTGGGTGTATTTTCGAGATGATAATACAGCTCTTTTACATCTTCACCATGGTTACCTTCAGGACCCGATAGACCATAGAGGCGCTCTTTTAGAATAGGGTCTTTTCCATTCCATAAACTCACCCCAAAGCATAGATTGCAGTAGCGATCTGATATTCCGGCAAGACCATCCTCTCCCCAGCGATACGTTCTGCTTCTAGACTGATCATGATCAAAATACTCCCAGGCTTTTCCCTCTGGACTATAATCTTCACGCACTGTTCCCCACTGACGGTCGCTTAAATAAGGCCCCCAAAATAGCCAATCCTTTTCAGCGGCATAATTTGCCGCGAGTCTTTTATGTTCGTTTGTAGTATTATCCATTTGTAGTAAATCCAGGGTAGCAAGTCATACCTCCATCTACGTAAATGGTAGTACCGTTAATATATTCGGATTCATCTGAAGCCAGCCACACCGCAGCGCTGCCTATATCTTCTGGGATACCTATTCTTTTGTAGGGAATCAGCAGATTGAGTTTGTCCAATGCCTCTGTTGTGCTCCACGCATCTTTATTGATATTCGTTTTTATTGCACCAGGAGCGATACTGTTGCAGCGTACTTTTTTTGAAGCATATCCTTGACAAATACTTTCCATAAGCATTACAATACCGCCTTTTGAAGCCGCATAATTGACATGACCAGCCCATGGAATAATCTGATGCACGGAGCTCATATTAATAATCTTGCCCAGTGAAGAAGAAATTTCTGGCCGCATCCCACGGCGCAAGAATTCACGTAATGCTTCCCGGGCGCATAAAAATTGACCCGTAAGGTTAACGTCTATTACTATTTGCCAGTCTGCCAAACTCATCTCATGCATGGGTGCATCTCTTTGCAAACCTGCGTTAGGGATACAAATATCCACCGTGCCAAAATGATCTATGGTTTTCTTAAAAAGATCTTGAACTTGATCCTCTTTACTTACATCGCATTTTATTGCAATGGCGTCTCCGCACATATTATTTACACTTATTTGATGGGCAACTTCTTCCGCTTTTTCTGGATTTGATATGTAATTCACTACCACATTGGCACCGTCAAGACCTATCGCGACAGCAACAGCTTCTCCAATACCCGAATTTGCACCAGTGACTATGCATGTTTGTCCATGCAGTCTATCATTTGGTTTTTGCATATTTATTTTTAATTATTAGTCGTTATTAACCAAAAAATGGGCTTTAAAACCCATTTTTCAGCCAT
>JBBPYO010000176.1:0-2935 GCA_038199845.1 Flavobacteriales bacterium | reverse complement strand
GATTAAAGCTACTCCTGTTCCTCTTAATTGCTGCATGCTACTCTATGCGTTTTAATATTCTTAAATAATTTTTCAATTCTGTACAGAAAACAGTTACATTTTCTGGTTTGGTATCTATCGTGAGATCATTTAATTGATAAGCACCATGCGTGGGAAATCCCACCTTAAAACGTGCTGAAGCCTTCGCGGTGACAAATTGCAAAACAGGCCGCGCATCTGCATAATAACTTATGAGCAAGTCGTACTCTTGATTCAAAAAAAAATCCACTTGCGCATTGTTCATCTCTCCTTGCCAATTAAAAGCGGTGTTATCAAAGGTACTATTGGCATGAAATCCCATTTTATTTACATGTTGCACATAACAAATAGTCGCCAACTGTACATACTGCCGCAGCCCTTCTATATACCCAGTTAACAAGTCAACATCTACATTTACAGTGGTATCTATCAAGAGCCCGATGCGTTTTATACTAGACGTGGGCGTAGGGCCTGAATAAGACTTTATGGCCTCATCCAGATTTCTTTTAATGCGTTTTTCCCGCCAAACATCTAAAAACATCTAATTTTGCATTTAAACACAAATGTACTCAAATTACAACAACCCTAAACCCATAATCCATTCATCTATTATGCGCTCTATTTATTTGCCTATTATACTGCTTTTTTGCCTTTTTAGCTGTAAAAATAATCCACTGGCTTTAAAAGAAATAGATGGAAAGCAACTTCCTATCACTGATAGTCTGGCCGGCGTTAATACAATAGATGCTTTTGTAAAACCGTACAAAGAACACATTGATGAGCAAATGGATAGCATATTAGCCTACTCTCCAAAAGCACTTAGTAAATCAGACGCAAAATACAATACCGCTTTAGGCAACATGATGGCAGATGCGGTTATGGCGTATGCCGATCCCATTTTTAATACACGCACCAAATTTAATATCGATGCCGTATTGCTCAATTATGGCGGCATTCGCTCTACCCTTCCGCAGGGAAATATCACCATGCGCGAAGCCTATAATATTATGCCTTTTGAAAATCAGGTCGTGGTGCTTGAAATTAGCGGAAAAAAGGTCAATGAAATGTTTGATTATTTAAAACAAGGCACCGCCCATCCCATGCATGGCCTGCATTTAGTGATCAACGATAAAGGTGATATTGAAGAATCAAACATAAACGGCAAACCTGTTGATCCTAAAAAAACCTATTTTATCGCCACAAATGATTACCTGCAAAACGGCGGTGACCACATGGATTTCTTTAAAAAACCGGTGAGCATTATGGATCTGGATTACAAATTACGAAACATACTCATCGATTATTTTACAGACAATGACACCATCGCCCCTGTTCGCGATGACCGTTTTATAAAAAGATAAGGTTATGAAGAGAAGACATTTTATTAAAAATACCGCCGCTGCTTCTGCATTTACAGGCTTTGCCGGAAGTTCGCTAATGGCAATGCAACCACAAACCAGGAAACACATTACCATTTTACATACTAATGATGTGCACAGCCACATTGAACCATTTCCGGCAAATGACCCCAAGTATGCAAACTTGGGCGGAGTTTCACGCAGATTAACACTTATTGAAGCTGTTCGGAAGGAAAATCCCAATACGCTGCTCTTTGATGCCGGTGATATTTTTCAGGGTACACCTTATTTTAACTTCTATGGAGGCGAACTCGAGTTCAAGCTTATGAGCATGCTTAAATATGACTCGGCAACGGTGGGAAATCACGATTTTGACAATGGCGTGGGCGGTCTTGCCGCACAGATGCCCAATGCAGATTTTAAACTGCTCACGGCCAATTATGATTTCTCCAATACCATTATGGAAGGCCTTACTAAACCGTATGAAATTTATGAGCGTGAGGGGTTAAAAATCGGTGTTTTTGGCCTTGGAATCGAGCTTAACGGACTCGTAAATCCTAAAATGTTTAAAGAAACAAAATATCTAGATCCCGTAGAACGCGCTCAGGATATGACACAAATTTTAAAAAACGAGAAACACTGCGACCTCGTGATCTGCCTATCGCATTTGGGTTATCAATATGGATCTGACAAAATATCCGACCTTGGCCTGGCGGCGAAAACGCAGGATATAAACCTCATCATTGGCGGTCACACACATACTTTTTTACCAAAACCGGTCATTGCAAAAAATAAAGTCGGAAAAGATGTGCTCATCAATCAAGTGGGTTGGGCGGGAATTAATCTGGGGCGAATTGATTTCTACTTTGATGAAGCTAAAAATGTAGAAAACGAAGGGGCAATTATTAAAATCTAGACTTGGGTTTTGAAATCCTAAACTTGTTTAATCGATTAATTGATTTTTCGTTGAGTCATTGAATTGCTTATTGATCATTTTTAATTGAAACCATTCCCATAAGATCAGCTTCAGAAATAATAGAGATCCCCAAACCTTCCGCTTTTCCAAGTTTTGCTGGGCCCATATTCTCGCCGGCTACAACGTACGAGGTTTTTGAAGAAATAGAACCGGAAACCTTTCCGCCATTATCTTCAATCAGTTTCTTCAAATCAGTGCGCGACATCTCAAAAATACCCGAAACCACAAAGGTTTTCCCTGCTAGAGTATCACTCTGATTTTCCAGAATCTCGGGATCGATTTCCAGTTGAAGTCCGTGGTTTTTTAATCTGTTAATAATTTCCATGCTTTTTTCCTGTGCAAAAAAGCTGACCACGCTTTCCGCGATGCGGCCGCCTATTTCATCTACGACAATCAATTCTTCTTCACTGGCTTCCGACAAAGCATAGATACTTTTATAATGTTTGACCAGCTTTTTCGCAACCGTTTCTCCCACATAACGTATTCCCAAACCAAATAAAACCCGTTCAAAAGGGATATTTTTCGACGCTTTTATGCCATTTATAATGTTTTCAGCCGATTTTTCCGCCATACGTTCCAAAGG
>JBBPYO010000175.1:0-17218 GCA_038199845.1 Flavobacteriales bacterium | reverse complement strand
CGCATATGGATCTAACGTCATATTAAAGTTAATGCTCAATTTACTTTCAATAATGGGAATGGTACCGCTCACCCGCAACGGACTCAATTTTAAGCTGTCTGCAAGAAAATTATAATTGGTTGAAACCGAAAGATTATTAAGTAATGTGATTTTTTTAGGCTCTACTGCGGTGCTGTCCTTGTCGCGCACCTTGGCTTCGATATTGTTATTCAAGGATAAACTTACACCGCTGGAGCGAAAATTACTGGGCGCCCCATAAAAACCACCATCAAAACGGGAATATTCCACTTCTCGCGTGCGCGCTCCTTCCGGATCATTTGCCTCCGGTGCAAGATAGGTTTCATAATACTGGTCAAAAGCGGGATTGTAGTTAAAGGAAACACTGGGTTTTATGGTGTGCCGAATCGCCTGGACCTTTTTATCTTCGCCAAAATTGAACTGCCCATAAATAGTCGTTCCTATACTTGTACTGAAATTATAAGTCCTAAACGCATCAAAACCGCTAATGGTGTCTTCTACAACCTCTCGTGCTACCTCGTCATAATCTCTTTTTATCGTTTCAAAAACCCAGGATTCCTGATAATTTGAACTTGCCGAAACGCTAAAATAATTGAAGAGCTTAAAGTTGGTCGTTATGGGAATATTATGCCGAATCCCAGTTTCTGCCTCTTTAAACATCTTGGCGGTAAAAAACTCTTCATCGCTCGTTGTAAAACGGTTTGCGCCTGTTCCCGAATAGTTGAAGTTAATATTCTGAATAATCCCTTTTTTATTGCCAGAGGAAGGCGCAAAGGGATAAATACGATCCACATTCACTTGCAATGTGGGCAATGTCATATTTATAAGTCCCGTAGAAGTACTTTGAGAATGCGTTGCGGTAAGTGAAAGATTTACTTGTGGTACACTCTGAAACGTCTTTGAATACGAAACGGATGAACTCAAGGTATTCTGTAAACGGTTCCCAATATTATTAATATTTATAGATTGCCGATAGAAATCGCTGCTCCCCAAGTTTACCGAAGCAGAAAACCTAGAATTGGGGCTTGCTTTAGTATCCTGGCTATGGCTCCATGCGATGTTGTAGTTGTTAGCGAGGCTGTAATCGGGCAGGCCACGTTCACTATTTACCAGTTTATCAAAGGTAACGCGCAGGTTTCCACTAAAACTGTACCTTTTTTTATAAGTACTTGTAGCACGGATCCCATAACTTCCGTTTGTATAATAATCGCCTTGCATGGTGAGGTCAAAATAATCGCTAAGTGCGAAATAATAACCCCCATTCTGCAAAAAGTAGCCCCGGTTACTATCCTCACCTGGAGAAGGTAAAATAAAACCGGAGACACTCGTTTCCTTTTCCATGGGAAAATAGGCAAAGGGAACGCCCAGCGGTGTGGGAACGCCCGCGATAAACATATTGACGAGTCCAGTGACGATTTTCTTACCCGGAACAAACTTTACGCGCCGTGCATAAAAATAATATTCAGGATCTTCCAGATTTTTACTGGTGGTGAACTTTACGTTTTTCATAAATACCACCGAGTCATTGACCCTTTTACTCAGTTCATTTATAACATAAAATTCGCCCTGCTGGGTTCGGGAACCAAAAACGCGTGCCTTTTCCGTCTTAAAATTAAAAATAATGGAATCTGGCTCAATGGTACTATTGCCCTGCACAAAAACCGGCCCCTGAGTATAGGTGCCTGCACTGTCTACAATACCCTTTGCAAAAACCGTGTTTGTAGCATTATCAACTGTGATCTGTCCTGCACTAATATTGATATCTGTATAATTCACTACGGCTTCATTATAGAGGTAGAGTTTCTGACTTTTCCGCTCAAAACGGGCATAATCTGTAGATGTATACTCTACAATTGCCGATAACGTCTCTTTAATAGTATCGTTTTTAATGCTATCCTGAACACTAAGTGGGGTATTTTGGCCTTCAGGAACAAAAAGTGGCGCAATTATTGGCCTTTTAGGAGAAATTACTGTATCTACAGCCTTAATCGAACTGGAATTAGTCTGGGGTATGTCCTGAGCGCTCAAATTAGGCGAACAAAACAGGCCAAATACCAGTATAAACAGAACAGTTAAGTGATTTGTTTGCAATGCGATTAATACTATTTTTGTAAATGTATTTGCAATATATGAATTGCCAAAATTACAGTTATTTTTTTTATAGCCTCTACACCAAAGGCATTAAATCTAAAATCACAAAATAACCGCCCATTTGAGGCGTTGAACTTCTATGAGAACGAAACTAATCCATATTCTAGTATTTACCATCAGCCTGGTTTTTACAAGTTCTTTCAAGCACTTGCATCTACCTTCAAAAGAGAAGTTTGTCGTCGTGCTCGACGCTGGACATGGTGGTCATGATCCCGGCAAACAGACTAAATCTGGCCTGCGTGAAAAAGATATCGCCCTAAAAATCACACTTGATGTGGGTCGTGAACTTGAGAAAAACAAAAATATAAAGGTGATTTACACACGGGATAAAGATGAATTTATTGATCTTGAAGAGCGCGGTGCCATCGCTAACCGGGCAAAGGCAGATCTTTTTGTATCCATACATTGCAATGCGCACTCTTCTCAAGCAAATGGCGCAGAAACATACGTTTTGGGTCTGCACAGAAACAAAACCAACTTTGAAGTAGCAAAATCAGAAAACTCGGTGATTTTCCTGGAATCCAATTATAAGGAAAAATATGCGCAATATGACGTAAACTCTCCAGAATCAATTATAGGTCTAACCTTAATGCAGGAAGAATATCTGGATCAGAGCATTTATCTGGCAGGTCTTATTCAAGATAATTTTAGACAAAAGCTAAATAGACACGACCGAAGCGTAAAACAGGCCGGTTTTATCGTTTTGCACCAGACCGTGATGCCCAGCGTGCTCGTGGAAACCGGTTTTATCACTAACAGTAGCGAAGGAAAATACCTAAGTTCATTAAGCGGTCAGAATGATATTGCGACTGCAATAGCCGAGGCCGTGGTGGATTACGAAGAACATGTAGGCATCAACGAACTGGGAATTACTTCCACAGAACCGGTTGCCGAGGTAAATGATGTAATTTATAAAGATGTTACTTTTATGGTCCAACTTGCCGCAAGCGGAAATAATATCGCTACAAAACCTTATAATTTTAAGGGTTTAAGGGGCATCAGCAAATCTAAAGAAGGTAAACTCTATAAATATTATTATGGCTCCACGTCTAATTATACAGAAATAAATCAAAAATTGTCACAGGCAAAGGCCAGCGGCTTTGCGACTGCCTATATTGTTTCTTTTAAAAATGGGATCAAAATACCTGTAGATGATATAGTAAATTAACCACAAGGGATTGAGCGCAAACCGATTTTATTCCTATTTTTGTCTTTAATCCTAAATCATCTGCTTTGAAATTATCAAAAGAAGTAAAGACAGGCTTGCTTGCCTTGGTTGCCATTGCCCTTCTTATTTTTGGCTACAGTTTTTTAAAAGGTTCTAACCTTCTCGATAATGACCGTACCTTCTATGCTGTTTATGATAATGTACAAGGCCTTGATCCATCTTCAAGTGTCACCATAAATGGTCTTGAGGTTGGAAAGGTTATGTCTATTAATTTTGCCGGGCCCGAAGGTAATTTACTTGTTACCTTTAATGTCAAAAAAGATTTTGACTTTTCTCGAGAAAGTGAAGCGCAGATTTATGGAGGTGGTCTTATAGGTGGTAAATCACTTGCCATTGTTCCTAAATATGATCAAAGCAAAATGGCAAAATCCGGCGACACCTTGCTGGGAACAATAGATGAAGGTATTTTTGAACTTGTGAACGACCGTCTCACCCCGCTGCAAAAAAAGGTAGAATCTGTAATAGGTCAGACCGATTCTGTGCTGGTTGCTGTAACTGATGTACTTGAACCCAAGACCCGAGAAAATCTACGCAAGGCCATTGAAGAGCTCTCACAAACCGCAACATCTTTTAACAGTGCTTCGCAATCATTAAACGGATTGCTAACCGATAATAGAACCAAGCTCAACCGTACATTTACCAATCTGGATCAAATGTCCGGTAATTTCAAAAGTATAAGTGATAGTTTGGCTCAATTAGAAATAGGCCAACTCGTAAACAATATGGAAAAAGTGGTTTCAGATTTTGAGCAGGTCTCTTCAAAACTTGCCAGCAACGAAGGCACTGCGGGCAAATTAATCAATGATGACCAGTTGTATAATAATCTAGAGCTCGCTACCAAGCAGATGCAAGAACTTATGCAGGATATTAAATTGAATCCTAAACGGTATGTACACTTTTCCGTATTTGGCAAAAAACCAGGTCCCTATGATAGACCAGAAGACTCCCTAAAATAATATGCCGTATTTGTCAAACATCCTCTTTTCAATAATCCTTGCCGTAGGAGTAGGTTTCTTTGTGGTAAATGTCCGCAAACTTGTACGCAATATAAAATTGGGCCGGTATGTAGATGTGAGCGACCACAAATCCCAACGATGGAGAAACATGGCTAAAATCGCTTTGGGACAGTATAAAATGGTACGTCGCCCTGTAAGCGGAATTGTACATGTTGTTGTATATCTCGGTTTTGTGATCATTAATATTGAAGTGCTTGAAATTATCATAGACGGAGTTTTTGGCACCCATCGTGTCTTTTCATTTATGGGTGGTTTTTATGATTTTTTGATTGCATCTTTTGAGATTTTTGGATTTTTAGTACTCTTGGGAGTCATCATTTTTTGGCTTCGCCGAAATGTAATTCGCATTAAACGTTTTTGGCATAGTGATTTGAAGAGTTGGCCAAAGTTGGACGCCAATCTTATTCTATATTTTGAGATGGTCATTATGTGTTTGTTCATAACTATGAACGCAGCAGATCTACAATTACAGCTGCAAGGAGCTGCACATTACGCAGCAGGTGATGGAATAATGGGATCTTTTCCCGTGAGCCAGTTTATCGCTCCACTTTTTGCAAATATGAGCATTTCAAGTTTGATTATTCTTGAACGTACGGCATGGTGGCTGCATATTACGGGCATCCTTTTTTTTCTTAACTACCTGTATTATTCGAAACATTTACATATTCTGTTGGCTTTTCCCAATACTTATTTTGGAAGGGTTCGACCGCAAGGGCAATTTGACAATCTACAAAGTGTTACTGATGAGGTTAAACTCATGATGGATCCAGACGCCGATCCTTACGCTACTCCAGAAGAAGGTGAAGATGCAGGAGTGCCCGAAAAATTCGGAGCCAGTGATGCCACAGACCTTAACTGGGTGCAGCTGATGAGTGCATATACCTGCACGGAATGTGGACGCTGTACCAGCGAATGTCCTGCAAACCAGACTGGAAAGAAACTTTCGCCCAGAAAAATTATGATGGATACCCGCGACAGGATTGAGGAAATAGGGAAAAACATGGATAGTAATAAAGGCAAATTTGTAGATGACGGCAAACAGTTGCTCAACGATTACATAACTCCAGAAGAATTATGGGCGTGTACCACTTGCAATGCCTGCGTTGAAGCTTGCCCGGTAAGCATAAACCCGCTATCAATTATTATGGACATGCGGCAATATCTGGTAATGGAACAAAGTGCAGCCCCAACTGAACTGAACAATGCGATGACCAATATAGAAAACAATGCAGCTCCCTGGCCATTTAATCAAATGGATAGGGCAAACTGGATCGAAGAAGCATAAGGCTTTATTAATACTTTTAAACAACAATAGGATGCAAAAGGAAGAAGTAGATAAATTATTGAACGATAAGGTAGAGTCTGGAGAGCATGTGAGCCCGGTATTACCTGAGGGAGTCAAAAATTATCTTATAGATATAGATGGAACAATAACAGAAGATGTGCCTAACGAAGAACCAGAGCGTATGGCAACATGTAAACCCTTCCCAGATGCATTAAAAACTTTAAACAAATGGTACGATGAAGGTCATATCATTTGCTTTTTCACCTCTAGAACAGAGGCTCATCGTGAAGTTACAGAGAACTGGCTTAACGAGCATCATTTTAAATACCACAGTCTCCTTATGGGCAAACCGCGTGGAGGCAATTACCACTGGATAGACAATCATCTGGTACGGGCAACACGTTATAAAGGTAAGTTTACGGATCTGGTAGAAAAAGATGTTACCATTGAGGTTTTTAAGGATTAGAGTCTACCTAACCCCCAAAGGGGGAACTGCAAAGCGTTCCTAAAAGTACCGATTATTTGAAAAATCAGCATTTGATTAAAAAACTGATTTTCATCCTAAAACACCGATTTTAAGTTCAAAAATGGTAATTTTTAATCGCGTCTTCACGAAATAAAAAATAATAATAGCAATACCAATTATACGATGGCAGAAGCGCTAAAAGTTCCCACAATGGCAGAATATACGGCACAGGGCAGTACTCCAGAAGTGCTTTTCTGGGTTGGCTGTGCGGGCAGTTTTGATGATAGGGCAAAAAAGATAACAAAGGCCTTTGCCAAATTATTGAACAAAGCTAACGTAGATTTTGCGGTACTTGGCACCGAAGAAAGCTGTACAGGAGATCCTGCAAAACGAGCCGGGAATGAATTCCTTTTCCAGATGCAGGCATTTACAAATATTGAAGTGCTTAATGGTTACGGAGTAAAAAAAATCGTTACCACCTGTCCTCACTGTTTTAATACCATAAAAAACGAATATCCGGGTCTTGGCGGTAATTATGAGGTAATGCATCACACGCAGTTTTTAAAATCACTCATAGATGATGGAAAACTCACTGTTGAAGGAGGAAAATTCAAAGGAAAACGCATTACTTTTCACGATCCTTGTTATCTCGCCAGGGCTAATAAAATCTATGAAGCACCTCGGGAACTTCTTCTAAAGCTGGAAGTGGAACTCGTAGAAATGAAGCGCTGTAAAACGCGTGGTTTCTGCTGTGGCGCTGGAGGTGCTCAGATGTTTAAAGATGCAGAGCCCGGCAGAAAAGAAATAAATATCGAACGCACCGAAGAAGCTCTGGAGACCAAATCTGAAATTATTGCTGCTGGTTGTCCCTTTTGTAATACAATGATGACAGATGGCGTTAATAATAAAGGCGAATCTGGCAACGTAGCTGTAATGGATATCGCTGAGATGATAGCCGAAGCAGATGATCTATAGCAAAACAGCTATTTTATTTCTGTCACAATAAAATTAATAACCCCACTCAAAATAAAATCAATGCTTAGTCCTTTTAATGACCTACCAGACGATTCCAGAGTATGGATCTATCAAAGCAATCGTAAGTTTACCGATGAGGAAGTTGCCCAATTAGAAGTCAAATTAGAGGAATTTCTCAAAGAGTGGACCGCCCACGGCGCAAACCTAAAAGCCGGCGCCGAAATTAAACACCAATTCTTCCTTGTAATAGGTCTCGACCAGAGTGAAAATGCCGCCAGTGGTTGCTCAATAGATGCCCAGGTTCGGTTTATTCAAAAACTGGAACAGGAAATGGATATAGAACTTCTCGATAAAATGAATGTCACTTACATTCAAAATGACCGTGTGCATCACAAACCTTTACTAGAATTCAAAAAAATGGTAAAAGATGGTGCGGTAGGTAAAAGCACCGTCGTTTTTAATAATCTCATCAATACTAAAGAGGAATATCTTGAACATTGGCAGATTCCGGCAATAGAAAGCTGGCATAGTCGTTTCTTTAAATAAATATCTCGAATAGATTTTTATAAAAAAATTATGCTTATGTTTGGTAATACGTTTATCGACGTAATACATTTAAACATAGTTGAAATGTCTATTTTTCCATTTTTTCTATTAAAAAGCTAAAAAAATAACATTTTTTGCCAATTTTTAAAAGACGTGAAAATAGCCTTTCTGTGGTCCCAAATCGCAAAAAGGCTATCCCCAGATATTTAGAAAACAGAATCCCCATGTTAAGAGTTAACCTACTTCTTCTTTCATTATTTTTTGGAATCCAATTAAACGCACAACAGAAAAATCCTTTGTTTGCTCCAAATGTTAGTCAACAACGCGCTTGGGTAGACAGCATTTATAACGACATGTCTTTAAAGGAAAAGATAGGCCAGCTTTTTATGGCCGATATTTATTCCAGCGATCCAAAATCCAAAAAAGACGCGTTAAAATCCCTTATCACTGAGTATAAAATAGGTGGCGTTATTTTCTCAAAGGGTGGACCGGTACAACAAGCAAGGCTCAATAATGAACTGCAGAGCATGAGTAAGGTTCCGCTTCTCGTGGGTATGGATGCAGAATGGGGACTCAATATGCGCTTGGATTCTACATATGCTTTCCCTTACAATATGGCGCTGGGCGCAATTAATGATAATACCATTGTAGAAGCGGTGGCAAGGCAAATAGGCATCCAGACCAAACGTCTGGGTGTTCATATTAATTTTGCCCCAGTGGTAGATATAAATATTAACCCAAAGAATCCCATTATAGGTAACAGGTCCTTTGGTGAAAATAGGGAAAATGTCACTCTAAAATCCATTGCATTTTTAAAAGGAATGCAAAGCGCCGGTGTTTTAGGAAGTGCTAAACATTTTCCCGGCCACGGTGATACAGATCAAGATTCACATAAAACACTTCCTACACTCAATTTTACCAGAGAAAGGCTTGATTCCGTAGAAATGTATCCTTACAAACGTATTATTGATGCAGGTATCGCGAGTATCATGATAGCGCACTTAAATGTTCCCGCACTTGAACCGCGCAAAAATTTGCCCACGTCTCTTTCTAAAAATGTGGTCACGACTATTTTACAGGATAGTTTGGGTTTTAATGGTCTCGTATTTACGGATGCTTTGAACATGAAAGGCGCTTCAAATTTCGACGCTCCAGGCGATATAGATCTTGCTGCTTTTGAGGCTGGCAACGACGTTCTGCTCATTAGTGAGAATATACCAAAAGCTGTACAAAAAATTGAAGAAGCCTACAGTAAAGGCCGAATTACAAAAGACCGACTTGCGCGTTCGGTAAAGAAAATACTATATGCCAAATATCGTGTGGGCCTCAATAATTACCATCCTGTGGTAGAAGAGAATCTGGTAAAAGATCTCAATGCCACTTCATTTGATGTAATTTCCCGAAAAGCAGTGGCCGCTTCACTTACTGTATTGCGCAATGAAGGAGCCATATTGCCGGTAAAAGAAATTGAAGCAAAGAAAATAGCTTACGTATCTCTGGGAGATGGCGATGGCTCTTCATTTTATGAGCAGATGACGCGTTATGCGCAAATAGATAAAATTACCGCCCCTACCCTCCCCCAACTTTTAGAACGCCTGCGTGATTATAATTATGTGGTCGTAGGCTTTCACCGTTCCACAGAAAATCCCTGGAAATCCTATAAATTTTCAGCTAAAGAATTACAGTGGCTCGATGCTATCGCCAAAAACAATGACGTGGTACTCGACCTTTTTGTGAGTCCGTATGCAATGCTGGATATAAAAGACAATAGCAATATAAAAGGAATTATTCTTTCTTATCAAAACAGCACTATCGCGCAAGAACTGAGCGCCCAGCTACTATTTGGCGCCATTAGCGCACAAGGCAGCGTACCGGTTTCTCTAGGCCCGGATTTCCCTATTCATACGAGTTATGAAACGGGTACATTAAGGCGTTTGCAATACGGTCTTCCCGGAGAAGTTAATATGGATCCCAAGAAATTGGAAAAAGTAGATTCCCTGGTACAGACAGGCATAGATCAAGTTATGTATCCTGGAGCGCAGGTACTTATTGCGCGATATGGCAAAGTAATTTATGACAAGGATTTTGGCTATCATACCTATACCAAAACCGAAAAAGTAAAACGTGACGATGTTTACGATCTAGCATCCCTAACAAAGATCCTGGCGACACTTCCACTTATTATGGAACTACATAGCAAAGATCAATTGAATCTAAACGATAAATTGGGCAAACTCCTTCCCATATTAAAAGGCTCTAATAAAGAAGATATTACGGTTAAAGAAGTATTGTCGCATTACGGGAGATTCAAACCTTGGATTCCTTTCTACGTTCACACGCTGGATCCCACTTCCCATAAGCCTTCAAAAACTTATTACAGAACCAAAAAATCACCTGAATTTGATCTTAAAGTGGCTGAAGAACTTTTTTTACGTTCAGATTATAAAGACACTATTGTTAAGCTCATTACAGATACAGATCTGCTGAACACAAAACGTTATCTCTATAGTGATTTACCCTATTATCTTTTTAAGGAATACCTGGAGGGATATTATGGTTCGGACATGGATAATTTAACCCAAAAACATTTTTACAACCGTCTGGGTGCCTACCGTACCGGCTATAAACCTATAGAAAAATTCAAAAAGGAAAGCATTATTCCGTCGGAAAATGACACCTATTACCGTATGCAACAAATACAAGGATATGTACATGATATGGGCGCCGCCATGGAGGATAATATGGGCGGTCACGCTGGTTTGTTCAGTAACGCTAACGATGTGGCCAAAATCATGCAAATGTATTTGCAAAATGGTTATTATGGCGGGGTTCGCTATTTCTCCAAAGCAACAATGGATGCCTTCAACACGTGCTATTACTGCGATCAAGATGTACGGCGCGGAGTAGGTTTTGACAAACCACAATTACATAACAGCGGTCCTACTTGCGGATGTGTTTCCAAAAGTAGTTTTGGACATTCTGGTTTTACAGGAACATATACCTGGGCAGATCCTCAAAGCGGACTACTTTATGTGTTCTTAGCAAATCGCACTTTCCCAACGGCCGAGAACCGCAAACTCATAAGCTCTGACCTGCGCACCAAAATTCAACGTGTAATCCAGGAAAGCATCTTGAATTAACTCTTTTTTCTACTTGAAAATACTTTGAGTCAAACTAAGTTATTGGCTATTTTACGTATTTCATGAGTTCTTTCACCAAATTAATCCTTATAAAATACCTTTTATAGGCTAATTTTAGGCTTATAAACCTATTTTTTGATCATTTAGGTCATTTTTTTCCGTTTCCTAAAAGTACTTCTACAAGACCTTCTTTTAGATTGAGCCATAGATAGTTGAAAAAAGATTTAGTCTTGTCACGATCAGCATGTCCTCTGCCAGAGCGATATTCGCCCGAATCTTTATCCCTACTATTGCTAGAAACAAATAAGTTAGCAATTGCTGAAAAAAACTTGTTCTTCTTCGAGTTTTTATTTAGAATGGCTATCTTAAAATTGTCATATTTCATCTTCATATCTATATTGGAGCCATCATTGTTTCCATTGATATTAAAATAGACACGCTCTACTTTACCAGTCATTTTTGCGCGCAAATTGGGCTCTGTAAAACTATTGATATTGGCCGCCGTCATTTCTCCCATATACCCTTTTAGATTAAAAACATCATCTGGATTCTGCACATCAAACGACCAATCTATTTGTAATGGCGCGGTATCTAAAAATACTCCCTTTATGGAAAGCCTTGTAGTATCGGCACCAATTTTATAGGTATTCCCCAATTTTGATCCTTGTATTTCAAGCTGGGAAAACTTTATTTCACCGGCAGGCTGCTCCTGTTTTACCTTTTCCCGGTACACAATGGTTGCATCCTCTACAGAAAGTGAATCAAGCATAAGACTAAAGGGAACATTGCGCAGCATTCTACTATATATAGGTTTTATGGATTCATCATCTTCAACTAATTTATCGCGATAAATAGCCAGTTGTGGTTTTTTTATGCGCATTAATGCCGCTTTAGTAAATAAGGTATCCTGTATGAATCCCCAGGCAATTTTATGAATCCCTAGCTCTGCAATTTGCAGATCAACATGATCGCGCTCTATTTTAATCTTACGTGAAAGCTTTTCTTTAGAATATTTTGTGCTGATCTGTGTATCTTTGAGGATAACATCTTCCTTTTCCAAACGAACTGATCCAATTGTCAGGTTATCATAAGGGTTCATTTTTAGGAAAAGAGAATCTGCCTCAAAAAGCATATCGCTGTAGTTTAAGGGGATTTTTCTTCTAACTATATCGCTGTCAATCCTAATATCCTCAATGGTAAAAGACGCGCGTGCCACCTGCAAGAAAAGGGAATCTTTCTCTGGCTTTAAAATCTTGAGGGTGGTATTTCCTATAGAAAGCCTATCTATATTTATCTCTTTACCAAGATTAATGGGACCTTCCTTTTTGTTCTGACTTTCATCGCTCCTGTCGTCAAGAAACCAAATACTGTTGTCATCTACCTGAATCTCCTCAATATGTACTCTATTTTTCAGGAAGTATTCCCAATAACTCAAACCCGAAAAACTTATTTTACCAGTTCTTATTTTGGTATTTACGCTAGTATCACCTCGCTTTTTTATAGTTAAAAACGCATCTTCTAAGGTAACGCCCCCGCCCCAAGTGTCTACATGTATTGCGTCATATTTTAATTCAATATTATTAGCTAGCGCATTATCAAGGAAATAAACGATCTTATTTTTAAAAAATTGATTAAGACCAATTACACCTGCCACAAATGCAATCAAAAGGATCAGAAAGACAATGAATATTTTTTTCATAGGTCTAAATATAGTCAAGTCACTGAAATTGTGCACTTCAAAATTGGATATTTTATAACTAGATTAAATTTTTTATATCTACTTGTGCAAACACTATATTTGTTCTATATTTGTCGTCCAATAGCGCGGGATAGAGCAGTAGGTAGCTCGTCGGGCTCATAACCCGAAGGTCACTGGTTCGAGTCCAGTTCCCGCTACTAGCAAAAAAAAGGCTTCACAGAAATGTGAAGCCTTTTTTGCTTTGGATGCGTGTGGAATAATGCGTTTTTCAAATAGTCATTCTATCCCTTATTATAGATCAAGACCAATCGTTGTGTTAATGCAAAAATTGTTATCAATCTATAAAGGAAAAATTCTACATTTTTGACTCCTCTGAACTATGCTCTAAAAGCTTGAAGTTTAGAAACCATGTCATCCTGTTCTTGGTATATTTTTTGGTCTATTACAAAATATGGAAGAAACGCATGACAAAAAGACCATAAAAAAAGGATTCGTTGCTATAAATGGAGCACGACAGCATAATCTTAAAAATGTATCTCTAGAAATTCCCCGTGATGCCCTGGTAGTATTTACAGGGGTTTCTGGCTCAGGAAAATCTTCATTGGCTTTTGGCACTTTGTATGCAGAAGCTCAACGCAGGTATCTAGAATCTGTATCTCCTTATGCTCGGCGACTGTTTCATCAAATGCCAATCCCGGAAGTAGATGAAATTGAAGGTTTGCCTCCAGCAGTTGCTTTACAACAACAACGCGGTTCTGGAACAATCCGGTCCTCGGTTGGTTCCGTTACCACATTGTCAAATTTGTTGCGCATGTTATATTCACGCGCCGGTGATTATCCAGCAAATCAGCCTATTTTATACGCTGATTCCTTTTCAACCAACACCCCAGAAGGAGTCTGTCCTCAATGCCACGGACTTGGTCGCGTATACGAAGTGACAGAAAAAAGTATGGTTCCTGACGATACCTTGACAATTCGCGAGAGGGCCATTGCTGCATGGCCCAAAGCATGGCAGGGGAAAAATCTTCGCGACATTCTTGTCACAATGGGTTACGATGTTGATATGCCCTGGAAAGATCTTCCAAAAAAAGACCGCGATTATATCTTATTTACTGACGAAAAACCACAGGTTCCGGTATACCGAGACTTGAACCGAGAGGAGGTAAAACTTGCCATTGAAAGAAATATCAAACCAAGTTATAAGGGCACGTTCACGGGTGCTAAAAAATATATAATGCACACTTTTGCAAATACGCAGAGTGCTTTGATGAAAAAACGTGTTTCTCAATATATGCTAAGCAGCGAATGCCCTACATGTCACGGTAAACGTTTACGTCCCGAATCCCTTTCTGTGACTTTCGCTGGTTACGATATTGCCGACATTTCTAGACTACCTCTTAAGAAGTTGCTCTCTATTTTCTCTCCTTATAGCGATGGTTCAGCGCCGGGATTAGCTAAATTATCTAAAAATCATCAAGAGAAAGCAATGGTTGCACAACGCATTGCCGAAGATCTTGTCGCAAGAGTGACTGTTTTAATGGAATTAGGTCTCGGCTACTTATCCTTAGAGCGCAGCACACCTACTCTTTCACCTGGCGAACATCAGCGTTTAAGACTGGCTACTCAGGTACGGAGTAATTTATTTGGAGTGGTGTATGTTTTAGATGAACCTTCTGCGGGATTACATCCTGCAGATACCGAAGCTTTACTGAAAACTTTGGATAGATTAAAAGCTTGTGGTAATTCACTTTTTGTTGTCGAGCATGAACTGGATGTCATTCGCCATGCCGATTGGTTAGTAGACGTTGGTCCAGAAGCTGGCGAAGGTGGAGGAGAAATTCTGTACAGTGGTCCACCGTCAGGATTAAAGAATATTTTAAGGTCTAAAACCAGAGAACATCTTTTTAATAATCTTCCATTTGAAAGACCTAGGCAGCGTGAACCATCGGGATGGTTGAAATTAAGTGGAGTCACCAGAAACAATTTAAGCAACCTAGAAGTTTCTTTCCCATTAGGGGTTTTAACTAGTGTTACTGGGGTTTCAGGCTCCGGCAAAAGCAGTTTGGTGAGCCAGGTTTTGGTAGATTTAATGTCTACTAAAATAGGAAACATTAATTCTACTGAAGAGGAAGTTGAAGAAGATTTACAACATGACGTAGTTAAAACGCTGGGCGGTGAGATTACCGAGGGTTCAGAGAATATAAAACGTATGGTAATGGTCAATCAGAAACCGATAGGCAGGACACCACGTTCCAACTTGGCAACATATACAGGATTATTTGACGTAGTAAGAAAATTATTTGCGGCGACAAAATTAGCTAAATCACGTCATTATATTGCCGGTCGTTTTTCATTTAATGTTGGTAAAGGACGCTGCCCCAACTGTGAAGGTGAAGGCTTTGTTATGGTTGAACTGCTGTTTTTACCTAGCGTCTATGCTCCCTGCCCCGTTTGTAATGGAACTCGTTACAATGCCGATACCTTAGAAGTTACCTATCGAGAAAAAAACATTGCTCAAGTCCTGAGCATGACCGTTTATGAAGCTGCGGAATTTTTTGAAAAAGAAGACAATGTAAGTCGCCCCCTAAGAGTATTACAAGAAGTAGGTTTAGGATATTTACGTTTAGGCCAGCCCGCAACAGAACTTTCTGGCGGAGAAGCGCAGCGCATAAAGCTTGCAAAAGAACTTCAACGCCTAAGTCGAGGTAGTACACTCTATATTTTAGATGAACCAACGACAGGATTGCATCCAACAGATGTAGAAAAATTACAGCTTCAGTTGGCGAGATTAGTTGATGCAGGCAATACTGTAATTGTTGTAGAGCATGATATGCAGGTAATAGCTGGAAGTGATTGGGTTATTGACATAGGACCAGGAGCCGGAGAAGAAGGTGGAAAAATAGTAGCGACAGGACCACCTGAACAAGTTGCGAAAAACAAACAAAGTAAAACAGCACTTTATTTGACTAGAAAATTAAACTGTCACCATTAATATTTAAAATCTTTTGAGAGATTAAGATTTCTCTGTATTTCTTGAAAAATACATTTGTGGAGAAAAGCAATCACCCAAACCAAGATCTTTTAAATATTTTAATAAGTCAAAAAAAGCTCACTTATACTAAATTCACAAGGATAAAATATTTATTTAGTGGAATACTATAAGTGATAAAGAACAGCGCAAGCCCGGTATCTAATCCTTATTAAACGTAAATAGTTTAACAATGATTAGACAATAGGCTAAAAGCCTTTTTATTTTACCCTGAAATTTTCAAAGTTTTAATGTTTTGCACTACTCCCCTTTATCGCTAAGTTCGGAGATTCCCAAAGACTTAAACTGTTAGAATATTTTTTTGAACAATAGGAAAAAGATTAGGGCCCCAATTATAAAAATAACAAAAATAATTTTTGCAATACTGGCTGCGGCTTCGGAAATTCCACCAAAACCGAAAATGGCTGCAACAACAGCAATAATTATACAAATAACGAACCATTTTAACATGAGAATGATTTTTAGATTAGATAAGGAAATTACAAAAAAATCTTTAAAGATGCGGTTATTGTAATTCAATATTAAAAATTTAAATTAATGCTTTACGTATATGCGACGCGTCCTTGATAAAATTAAGATCCTAAATTTTCGTTTGTCCCATTTCTAAAGATAGCGAAATTCACCTCTTTTTGAATAAATCAACCCCTTCGGGTTTAGAGAAAAAGGCTTCTTTAACTTTCATTTTTCGTTTTTTTCAATTTAATGTGGAAAGCGGGATATAATATTTTTCTCAATATTCATTATCGAAAAAACATTGATTATAAAATTCCATTTGCAATATTATTCTGGAGAATACATTCATCTGGCAAATTCACTGAGCTCTCTTTCCAATATATATTTTGTCAGGTTGAAATTCTTCAAAAGGATATTAAAACCATATTGAATATACTTTTCTTAGGAATAGATTAGATTAGAATAGATGTATTCAAATCCACTTCAATCCCTAACGCGAAATTCGTTCTAATTGAATATGGATGGTTTTGATCGATTTTTAGGTTTAAATAACCATTTTAAGTTCATATTTTCGGAAAATTTATCTTCATTTATCGGCAAAATAAGTCTGTTTTTCGATCGTTTTTAGACAATTTTGACCGTTTTTCGCCAGTCGCCTTCTCTGAAATGGGCTGGCAGTTCAACGTTGCTGAAAACTGATTTTATGACGGATAACGAATATTCCCATATTTTCTTTATCTAAAGAATCGTACGCCGCAATCTCATACTTTTTCAATGTTCTCGAAGAACTCATTTATATTGCTGTGCTCTAATTTCTGCAAATTGGGTTCCCAAGGGTGCATCAGTCTTTAACTTTACTTTAGAATCCTAAAGTAGCTTTGAGGTTATTCTTAGATATAATAAAATTGAAAACACTGAAATTTTTCCCAACACGCTTTGCAATCTTGAAAGCATTTGTGTTGCTGTTTAGAAGACTCTCCTTTATAACCAGATTGAGTTTTTTAATTTGGAATTTATCTGAAGTGGATAAAGGATTTTTTGAGCTTGGAGAAACTTTTATTATTGGTTTTCTGTTCGATATGGCAACGGTCTCATTTTTCGCGATTCCCTACCTTATCTATCTACTGCTAGTGCCAAAAAAATATTATGGATCTATTTTAGACAGAGGACTTACGTATTTCGGATTTTCGCT
>JBBPYO010000174.1:0-4831 GCA_038199845.1 Flavobacteriales bacterium | reverse complement strand
CGATTCTTTTTTCTTTATTGCAGACTTGCATTCGCTTACACAGATCAAAGACCGCGAGACCTTACGTCAAAACACGTATTCCACCGCCGCCTCCTGGTTGGCATGTGGTTTGGATATTGAAAAAACCGTTTTTTACAGACAGAGTGATATTCCGCAGGTGACAGAACTGAGCTGGTATCTCAGTTGTTTTTTCCCGTACCAGCGCTTGACCCTTGCGCATAGTTTCAAAGACAAAGCAGACCGACTGGAAGATATAAACAGTGGTCTTTTTACCTATCCCATGCTTATGGCGGCAGACATCTTGCTTTATGACGCAGAGGTTGTTCCCGTGGGCAAAGACCAGTCGCAGCACGTGGAAATGACCCGAGATGTAGCCTCGCGTTTTCATGCTCAAATGGGCGAAACCTTTGTAATCCCTGAATTGCGCCTGCACGAAGAAACCATGTATATACCTGGCGCAGACGGGGCAAAAATGAGTAAAAGCAAAGGCAATACGATCACTATTTTTCAATCTGACAAAGCGCTGCGAAAGGAAATAATGGCCATCGCAACAGACAGTACCCCGCTTGAAGATCCTAAAGATCCCGATACCTGCAACGTTTTTGCGATTTATAAACTGATCGCTTCAGCTAGTGAAATTCAGGAAATGCGCAATAATTACGAAAAGGGAGGTTATGGTTATGGCCACGCTAAAAAAGATCTTTACGAGAAGATTACCACGCATTTCAAAAAGGAAAGAGATACCTACGCCTACTATATGAATAACCTGGATAAAATTGATGAAGCGCTAAGCTTCGGAGCTCAGAAAGCTGGCAAAGTCGCCGATGAGGTATTGATACGAGTACGTCAGAAACTTGGATATTCATAATACCGCATATTTCAAAGGTAGTTTGCGCATTGAAATTCAGTGGTCGAATAAACTTTATCAGAAGAGTGGGATCTTTTTAAATATTTCAGTGGATGACAGATAAATTTTCTCAAGTCTGTTTTTAATTGAAAAAAGCCGTTTTTAAGTAAGTTCGAAGCGTTTTCCCGGTAGCGGTCGCACTATGCCTTTAATTTCCATATTGAGTAAAAGACCCGCTGTTTTATAAGTGGGAAAATCACAACGAAGAGCGATTAAATCGAGCTCTTCTTTCCCGTTTTTGTTTAAAAATTCATAGAGCCGTTCTTCTTCCGCATTAAGATCTACAAAAAGCTGCTTTTGCACTGGCGCCAGATCTTGATCAAGGTTCCAGTTGAGCATGTAAACAATGTCCGCAACGCTGGTCATAAGATGTGCCTTTTGTCGTTTGATAAGATCGTTGCAACCTATGCTCTGGCTATCTCCCGGACGTCCCGGCATAGCAAAGACCTCGCGGTTGTAGGAGTTGGCGATATCTGCCGTTACAAGCGAGCCACCTTTTGCGGCGCTTTCTATAACAATAGTAGCTTCGCTCATGCCGGCGATTATGCGATTACGGCGTAAAAAACTCTTCCGATCAAAGGGGTCGCTGCTCCAAAAATCACTGACGAAACCGCCGTTTTCTTCGACCTCCGCCATATATCTCTTATGTGATTTGGGATAGATCTGGTTCAGGCCATGAGCCACCACGGCAATAGTTTGTAGCTTGTGCTGTACGGCAGCGCGATGTGCCGTAATATCTACGCCGTATGCAAAACCAGAAATTATGACCGGATTGAGCACCGCAAGTTCTTCTATGAGTTTTTGAGTTTGGGCGATTCCGTGAGCGGTGACTTGGCGCGTGCCGACGATAGAAAGCATCCGCCGGTTTGAGAAATCTATGTTTCCGCGTTTAAAGAGCAAAATGGGACCGTCTATGCAATGTTTGAGGCGATCGGGATAATCAGTATCAGTGTAGGAGCAGAATTTGATATTGTTATCTTTTATGAACTTCAATTCCGCTTCGGCAGCACGTTTGTGGGCAGATTCATGCAATTCCTTGATTTTATGCGTGCCTATGCCATCTATGCGTAAAAGGGTTGCGGTTTTTTCATTGAACAGCGCCTCGGCACTTCCAGTATGCCGTATTAATTTTTTAATGGAAGCATCGCCCAGGTTGGGAATGCGCTGTAAAGTTAGTAATGCAAGGAGTTGATTTTCTGTCATGTGCAATGTTCTGTGCATAAATATATCGCAAATTGTTTATAAAACTATGCAGATCGGGTTTTTGTATTTATGATTTTTTTATATTTACCTCATGCAATTGGAAAACTACATCAGCGACCTACTTTACAGATATGAATGTGTAATCGTACCCGGCCTTGGTGCTTTTTTAAGTCACCGGAACCCCGCACGTTTAAACCGGGAAGAACACAATTTTTTCCCGCCACAAAAGCGTATTTCCTTTAATATGCAGGTGCGTGATAATGACGGCTTGCTCGCTAAATATATCAGTAATTGCGAAAGCATCAGCTATGAAAATTCCATGCGTCGCATAGAGGCTTATGTACGGTTTGTAAAAATGGAACTGGAAGATAAAAAGCTGATCAATATCGATAAAATCGGTGCGCTTTCTTTAAACGAAGATGGCGCGATACGTTTTGAGCCTAATAATGCAGTAAATTATCTTACGGAAGCTTTTGGACTTTCTTCGCTGACTGCGCGTCCAGTTTCAAGAGAATCTGAAGAAGAGGTTGTTCTTTCAGAAGAAAAAATCTTTCACATTGATCACAGAACACGTGCTAAACGCGTGTGGATGAAATATGCTGCTGTGGGTATGCTTGCCATTGGCCTTTCGGGAACAATGGGCTATATGTACCTTCAAGATGTAGAAGATTACAATGTCGCTGCCAAGCAAGAGGCGGCTTCAAAACTGGATAACCATATTCAAGAGGCTACTTTCACCATTAATAATCCGCTGCCTACGATCACGCTCAATGCTTTCAAACCAAATGGCAAATATCATATTGTTGCAGGAGCTTTCCGTCAGGAAGACAACGCGCAGACACGGGTAGACCAATTGCGGGAAAAAGGATATAAGGCAAGACAAATTGGTGAAAACCGTTTTGGTCTTCATCAGGTGGTATATGGAAGTTATAGCGATCCCAAAGAAGCGCTTGTCGCATTGCGCGAAGTACGCAACAATGACAATAGCGGCGCGTGGATGCTGGTACAAGATCTCGAACAAAAGAAGTAAGTCACAATCTGTATCTATTAGCTTAACTTCGCATCTTTAAAATTTTTATTTGAAGATGAACATCAAACATCCCAAGGATTCCCGGACCCTACAAACAGATCTTGTACTTCCCAATGAGACTAATCCACTAGAAAATATGTTCGGCGGTGAGCTGCTGGCGCGAATGGATCGTGTTGCCAGTATTGCTGCCAGACGTCATTCACGGAGAATTGTAGTAACCGCCGCCGTAAATCATGTCGCCTTTAATAAAACCATCCCATTGGGAAGCGTTGTAAGTGTGGAGGCTGCAATTTCACGTGCCTTTAAAACCTCTATGGAAGTTGTAATTGATGTCTGGATAGAAGACCGCGAGAGTGGCGTGCAGTCTAAGGCAAACGAGGCGATCTACACTTTTGTTGCTGTGGACGATTCTGGCAGTCCAGTGGCTATTCCGCAATTGGAGCCAGAAACGGAACAGGAGCAGGAGCGCTATAATGCCGCACTGCGCCGCAAACAATTAAGCCTCGTGCTTGCAGGTAAAATGAAGGCTCACGAAGCTACCGAACTTAAAGCGCTGTTTATCTAATAAAGTAAAACTCTTTTCATTTTAATTTCTGGGCAATCTAAATTTTACTAAAATATCAGATTTATGCCCAAAATATGCGGATTTATAGCTGTTTTGAACCGTTTTTGAAATGTGAAATGAATTTTTGTTTCGTAAAAATAAGTATCTTTAGAAAGCGCAATTCATTTTCTTCCGCTATGCGGAAATTAAGCGACCCTTTATTTACAAATTTGTTTAACGGGAAAATAAATTCTTCAAGTTATGGAAAACAGCGAAAAGCCTTCTTTTGATGCATTTCAGGAAAATTTGCAGCAGCTCAATCCACAAGTGAGAGAGAAAGCGGTGGAAATAGCCCAGAAATTAATGAAAGAAAAAAATTACACGGAAAAGGCCGCTGTGGAAGAAGCAATAAGCCGCGCCGAAGAGTGGTTTTATGATCTGGAAGGCTGATTTTGATCCTTTTTACCCGTTTTTCAGTTGATTTTAACCGTTTTTGAATATCTGCAAAGTTTCCCTGCAAGAAAAATATGCTGATTAATTTCGTTTGCCCTATTCTTAAAGGGAACGAAATTTCTCTCTTTTCTAACAATTACCCAGAATAAAACCACCCTTTAGTATCGGGGAAATGGCTTATCTGGTTTCTATCCATAGATTTTTCAATTTAAGAAAGAATGAGAATCTGCAATTCGCTTTTAATTCCGCTCTGCGAACTGTTTTTAGCTTAATCTTACTTTAAGAAACTGTTGTATATCGGTATTTGAGCCATAAAGTACCAGAATATCGTCTTTTTTTAAGACATAATTAGACGAAGGCACGCCTTGTGCTTTAGTTGTCGTTTCGGTCTGGCCAATTAAGGTTTCCACTTCTTCCTTCTTTAAGATTGTCAAGATTAAAAGTTGATATTTTTCCCTCAGGTTAATTTCCCCAATAGTTCTATTGATGTATTTCTGGGGAACATCAGCTTCCACAATACTGAAATCTTTCGTAAGTTCAAAAGAGTCGAGAACACCCTGTAAACAGAGTTTTTTCGCCCATCTTTCCGCAGTTTCCTGCTCGGGCCGGGCAATATCATCTACGCCTATGGCAGTTAGCACTTTTTCGTGCAACTGGTTAATAGATCTGCTGATGAGCCGCTTAACCTTAAAGT
>JBBPYO010000173.1:0-9950 GCA_038199845.1 Flavobacteriales bacterium | reverse complement strand
GTCAGTTCGAGTGATTTTTCTAGAAAAATTGTATCGAGAACAGTTTGCGAAGGTAAATCGCTATTCTCAATAAAAATATTTTCATTGACTTGATTTTTTTTCATGTAAAACTTAGGTTATTCAGGTTGCTAACTCAATACAGTTGGTCTCTTTTTAGCGCTTCAATCTTATTTTCACGTTCTGGTAAATTTCAACAGTTTTTCAAGATATGAAACTCAATAATTCAAGAAATACGATCTCTTATCACTTATTATTCTGTTTTGAAAAAACCTCGGCAAAAGTCTAAACCTCTTCAAAAAGATTCAAACTCGGTTAGTATACGTTCTTTAACACAAGATTCTTTCCATGGAAAGAATTCTCCACACCTTTTGGTAATTGCACGCGCCAGCACCAGCGCATCCAGCAGTGTTTGATTTGCGCCTTGCTCTTTAAACGGACTCATGGGATACGCTGCATCTCCGATGAGCGTTGCGTGCCCGCCATTCTCCAATAATTCTGAGGCGAGTGATTCTCGATCATACACAGGATAACCAGAAATCTGAGCTTCTAGTGTTGCCGCTAAAATTTGCGGAATGGGATCGTGCCATTACGTTCTAAGACGTGCCTCTTTTTGAGCGCCATAGCGCCTTTTTCACTTAAAGAAATCGCTTCGTTTTATGCCATAGGATATTGATTGATTTAAAGTTGATTCTATTCGGAACAATTTGTTTTGAGAGATATTAATCTATTCATAGTCTGGTGCTCAAATAAAATTTACACTGCCATAAAGAATAATTTTAAACCCATTTTTAATTTCTACAGGTAATTCCCAATTATTTTTCGTTTTGGCTTCTATTGAAATTTTTTCGATATTAGTAGTCACTTCTTTTGAATAAAATAGAGCTTGTTTAACTATCCCAGCGGGTTTCCAAATGTATAAATTTGAGAAATCTGCACATATTTTGTAAAATAATTTTGATTTCTTAGATTCAAGATGCATTCCATCAATAAAATATTAACAATTATAACTTGTCAAAGGATGTTCTGCTGAAAAATTCAAATTGAGTGAAAAGCTACAATCAAGAAGTGTGACTTTTCTTAAATGGTTATCTTCATTGTATAATGTACCATAAATAACCTCTACTTGATTTGATTTTTCCAATAGCTGTTTAAAATCAATTTTAAAACTTCTAATTAAATCCAAACTAAATGATCTAAATCCATTAACATTTAAAACACCTGCAACCTTGTTTTCCGGTCGATGTGGTAAAAACTAATATCCTTTAAATATTTTTTCATTCTTAATATTCATTTTAAGATAATTTATATTTTTTAGCTTGTAATATATATAAGCGTATCAATACAATTATTCACGCTGTTCAATAAAAATTGAACCATTCCCACTCAACTCAAAAAAAAAATTCAAAACCTACCTCCCACCCTTCTCCCGAAACGTATTCATCAATATCGCTCCCGCCGTCGCCACATTCAAACTTTCCGCAGTAACATCCCCAAATTGAGGAATACTAATCCTGTAATTCACCTTTTCTTCAACCGCGCCACTAATTCCTTTTCCCTCATTTCCTAGCACCAAAACAGCATTTTTTGGTAGTTTTTCCCCATAAATAGAATCTCCATCCATAAAAGCGCCAAATACGGGAAGTTTATTCTTTTCAAAAAAGAGTTCGAGATCCATATAACGCACGTTTACGCGACCCAGCGAACCCATAGTTGCTTGTACTACTTTGGGGTTATAGCAATCTACGGTTTGCAGCGAGCAGATTAAATCTGTAATGCCAAACCAGTCGCAAAGGCGAATGATCGTACCCAGATTACCAGGATCGCGCACATCGTCAAGCACAAGCTGGAGACCGCTTTCAGGAAAATTCATTTCGGTATCCTGAGGGATTTTAAAAACTGCAAGCGCTTTCTGCGGACTTGTCAAAAAACTAATCTTTTTAAGCGATTTCTGGTCGATTTCATCCGTTTTTATACCATCAAAATCTTCCTTGTTTTCAGGCAAAACATATAGAGAATGTATCTTGAAATGCGATTGCAGCAACTCTTGGATTCCTTTTATACCTTCCACCACAAAAAGACCATGTTGCTGCCGGTATTTTTTTTGAGCAAGGCTCGTTATTAATTTTATTTGGCTTTTGGCTACCATGCTTATTATGTATTTTTGGCATTACATTGAGCGATTCCCACCTTGCAGCACCTGTTGACGAAAATAATACTATTTATTGTACTTCTGTACACCGTTTCGGGATGCAACGCGGTGAAGCGCGTGCCCGCGGACAAACTTCTGCTTATGGAAAATTCCATAAAAATAAATGGAGTTGAAAATAAGCTGGCTAATATAAAGAACATTCCCTATCAACAGCCTAATAACAGGCTTCCGCTACTCAATTCGGCCCTGCGACTATATATCTATAACTGGGCGAGGCCAAATATAGATAGTATTTTACAGGCAAAAGCGATTCAGAATGATGGAACGCGAAAGTTCTGGACAGCGGTTATTTCCCGTAAACAGCTAGATCGTTATATAGAAACAAAAATCGCATTTAACAAGGCCTTAAAAAGTACCGGTGAACCGCCCACTATTATTTCAGAAAATCTCACCCAGCGCTCTGTGGAAAGACTGGACGAGTATTATAAAAGTAACGGTTGGTTTAATGCCACGGCCACTTACGACATTGATACGCTCGCCACAAAACGAGGAAAAATAAATTATACTGTCGCCACCGGTGAACCTTATATTCTTGATTCTCTAAAGACTTTTATAGAATCACCAGAGGCTGATTCGCTTTATAACACGTATAAAAAACAATCGCTGATTACCATAGGAAACCAGTACAAAAGACTGGAATTGAACGGCGAGGCGAGGCGTTTAACCAACCTGTTCAGAAATAACGGCATGTATTATTTTGATCAGGAATTCATTAGTTTTATTGGTGATACCGTAAATACAGATCATAAGGTCAATCTGGAACTTTATATTAAAAACCGACAGGTTAAGGCGCAGGATTCGGTTTATCAGGAACAGCTCAAGGTTCACAGAATAAGCACCGTAAAGGTATATACAGATTATGCATACGCTAAGCGCAACAACCCCCCAAAAGACAGCGCTTATTTTAACGATTATCAGCTTTATGGTTTTGAAAAAATTATCTATAAGCCAAGATATCTCACTAATGCGATTTTTATAGATCCGGGAGATGTTTACAGCGATGAGTCTCGCAATAAATCACTCATCCGTCTGGGGCAGTTACGCACGTTTAAATATCCTGATCTGCGTTTTACTGAAGATCCTGCAGATTCCACCGGAAGAAGTCTTATAGCCAATTTTTACCTCACACCGTTGCCCAAGTTCAATGCCACTGTGAACTTTGATGTTTCACGTTCCAATATTCAAAAGTTCGGTATCGCCGGTGGTGGTTCTTTGTTGATGCGTAATGTACTGGGCGGAATGGAAACATTGCAACTTTCTGGTCGCGGTAGCATTGGCGCCTCTGCAACTCCAGATGATGCCAGCGCATTTTTTGACATTACAGAACTGGGTGTTGACCTCAACTTTAGCCTTCCACGGATCTTTTTCCCATTGCGTACCGGCAGTTTTATCACTCCCGAAATGGCGCCTTCCACAAGTTTTACTACTGGTCTGGGCGTACAACAGAATATAGGGCTGGATAAACAGAATCTTACTGCCGGTATTGATTACCGGTGGAATCCTTCTAACAATATAAATTACAGGTTTGACCTGCTGGATATTCAGTATATCCGTAACCTGAACACTAATAATTATTTCAACGTTTACAATAACAGCTATGATAATCTCAACGATATTGCCCGCGCCAATCTATCGGACAACGATCCGCTTTACGCGGAACAAAAATTGGATACAGACCTCCCGAAATTAAGGATTCCCGATGGAGCTTTAAGTTTTATAAATCAAGTTGAAAACAGAACAATTCCTGTTACAAATGATGAACTTTTACAGGTAAATCGAATTGAGGAACGTCGTGACCGCCTTACGGAAGACAATCTTATCCTGGCATCGAGCTTTACTTATTTGAAAAATACAAGGAAAGGTATTTTTGACGAAGAATTCACCAGTTTTCGGGCACGTTTGGAGTTGGCCGGTAATTTATTGTCCATTGCAGCAGATGAACTCCAATTGGGGCGGGATTCCAACGGGAACGCAAAAGTTTTCGGAGTTACTTTCTCGCAGTATACAAAGGCTGAACTTACCTTTATAAAACACTGGGACTTTCAGAACAACAATATTTTAGCGGTTCGCGCCTTTGGCGGAATAGCGATCCCTTATGGAAACAGCAACAGCATCCCTTTTATACGCAGTTTTTTTGGTGGCGGGGCGAACGATAACCGCGCCTGGCAAGCATATCGTTTAGGTCCTGGTAGTACAAACAGTCCGAATGAATTCAACGAAGCAAACATGAAACTTGCCTTTAATGTGGAACAACGCTTTAGTGTATTGGGAGATTTAAAGGGTGCACTTTTTATAGATGTGGGCAATATCTGGAACGTGCTCGATAATGTGGAAGATCCCAAGGCGCGTTTCAATGATTTAAAAAGCCTGGAAGATATTGCAGTGGGGTCTGGTTTTGGACTGCGCTATGATTTCAACTTCTTTGTACTGCGTTTTGACATTGGTTTTAAAACCTACAACCCTGCTCTTGATCTGGGCAACAGGTGGTTCAAAAATTATAATTTTAATGACGCGGTTTTCAATGTTGGCATTAATTACCCGTTCTAAAGGTATTCACGGCTTATTTTCTTATTTTTACAATCGCAACCATAAAAACAGTAAAACACATGAGTAATCATATTAAGCCAGGTGTAGCCACCGGAAGACAAGTTCAAGAAATTTTTAAACATGCAAAAGAGCATGGTTATGCACTTCCTGCAGTAAACGTAATAGGTTCTAACACTATTAATGGTGTTCTTGAGACCGCTGCCAAATTAAACGCTCCCGTAATTCTTCAATTTTCTAACGGCGGAGCGCAATTCAATGCAGGTAAAAGCCTACCCAATGATAAGCAGCAAGCGGCTGTGGTCGGAGGTGTCGCAGGTGCAAAACATGTACACGAACTGGCAAAAAAATATGGTGCAACAGTGATCTTGCACACAGACCATTGCTCTAAAAAACTACTTCCTTGGATAGATGGTTTGCTTGACGCTTCAGAAAAGCATTATGAACAATTTGGCCATTCTCTTTTCAGCTCACACATGCTGGATTTAAGTGAAGAACCGTTAGAAGAGAACATTGAGATCTGCAAAAAATACTTAAAACGTATGAGCAAGATGGATATGACCCTCGAGATTGAACTGGGCATAACCGGTGGTGAGGAAGATGGCGTGGATAATAGCGATGTAGATGACTCTAAATTGTACACGCAACCCGAAGAAGTGGCTTACGCGTATGAACAACTTAAAGAAGTAAGTGATCAATTTACCATTGCAGCGGCTTTTGGAAATGTACATGGTGTTTACAAACCTGGAAATGTAAAATTGACTCCTAAAATCCTTAAAAATTCTCAGGAACATCTTTCTAAAAAACACAACCTTCCAGAAAATACGATAGATTTCGTATTCCACGGTGGGAGCGGTTCAAGTGTTGAAGAAATACGGGAAGCTATTGGTTATGGTGTGATCAAAATGAATATAGACACTGACCTGCAATGGGCTTTTACTGAAGGCATTCGTAAATATTTTGACGCAAATGCTGGTTACCTACAAAATCAAATAGGAAACCCAGACGGCGCAGATAGTCCAAACAAAAAATTCTACGATCCACGCGTGTGGTTGCGTAAGGGTGAAGAATCTTTCAATTCTAGACTTACAAAAGCGTTTGAAGATCTTAATAACGTAAATCAACTTTAAGAATAAGTTGGTGGCAATTTAAATGTAATCAAAAAGACCATTCTATGCCTTTTACGGGGATAGAATGGTTTCATAAAATAAAGAACAGCTATGGCTTGGTTTAAAAGAACGGAAAAAGGGATACAGACGGCCACGGAAAATAAAAAAGATGTTCCCAAGGGACTCTGGTACAAATCGCCTACGGGAAAAATTATTGATGCTGAAGAACTGGCCAAGAATTTTTATGTCAGTCCAGAAGATGATTATCACGTTCGCATAAACAGCGAGGAATATTTTCAAATTTTATTTGACGACAATAAGTTCAAAGAATTTGACAAAAACATGACCTCAAAAGATCCGCTGGATTTCGAGGACAGTAAAAAATATATTGATCGCCTTAAAAGTGCACAGGAAAAAACAGGTCTCAAAGACGCTGTTCGCACTGCAGTAGGTAAAAGTATGGGCAGGGAAATTGTCATTGCCGCTATGGATTTCAAATTTATTGCCGGCTCTATGGGTTCTGTTGTAGGTGAAAAAATAGCCCGCGCGGCCGATTATTCGCTAAAAAACAAGATTCCGCTTATGATTATCTCAAAATCTGGCGGTGCCCGTATGATGGAAGCAGCACTTTCGCTGATGCAATTAGCAAAAACATCTGCAAAATTGGCGCAATTACACGATGCAAAAATACCTTACATTTCCCTTTGTACTGACCCAACAACAGGAGGCACGACTGCATCTTTTGCGATGCTAGGCGATATTAATATCTCTGAACCCGGTGCGCTTATAGGTTTTGCAGGTCCAAGGGTAGTACGTGATACCACTGGAAAGGAGTTGCCAGATGGTTTTCAAACAGCCGAATTTTTACAAGAGCACGGTTTCCTCGATTTTATTACACACCGTAGCAAACTCAAGCAAAAAATAAATCTTTATCTGGATTTGATTCAAAATCGACCAGTAAGAAACTAATTATCAAAAAAGAAGCAAACTGTTTAAAAAAATGTAACTTTGCCGCCTTAACGGATATCCCGTTATGTACATAAAAATCATTTAAATAATATTGGCATGTATTTAGACGCAGCAAAAAAAGATGAGCTTTTCGCAAAGCACGGAAAAGATAAAAATGATACCGGTTCAGCAGAAGGGCAAATTGCACTTTTCACGCACCGAATTGAGCACCTTACACAACATTTAAAGAACAACCGTAAAGATTATAATACGGAACGTTCATTAGTAATGCTTGTAGGAAAGCGCAGGGCACTTTTAGACTATCTTACTAAGAAAGATGTTATAAGATATCGTGCTATTGTTAAAGAGCTTAATCTAAGAAAATAATTATCAAGGGGCTTTATGCCCCTTTTTATTTTTCCCTTAGAGCTTGTTTAAAGTCAATTCAAACTGATTTTTAATGATTTATGGTTCTGGCTAAATATCAAAGTTATTGAATATCAGGATATTCAATAACTTTTAGACCAGGCCTTAGTTTATAAAACGTTTGAAATCAGAAAGTAGTCACTTTAAATAGGTTCTTAGGCAAATCAATTACCACATATATTGTGGCATGGAAAGCTATCACTAGGTTTTTCATTGGTCCAACTCACTACACACAACACAACGGCCAGGCGCTTTATTTTCACTGAATACGCGCAATTGTACAATAGTACCGCCAGCGGTACAAATGAAAAACACATTATGATTCCACAAACATTTAAACAGGTCGTAGACCTTGGCGATGGGAGAGAAATTTCCATCGAGACCGGTAAACTCGCAAAACAGGCCCATGGTTCTGTCGTTGTACAGTCCGGCAAATGCATGTTGCTCTGTACCGTAGTTTCGGGATATGAGAAAAAAGATCTTGATTTTCTGCCCTTGACGGTAGATTATCGTGAGAAATTTGCAGCTGCAGGACGTTATCCGGGCGGTTTTTTTAAACGTGAGGCACGCCCCAGCGATGGTGAAGTTTTGACCATGCGTCTAGTTGACCGCGTATTGCGCCCACTTTTTCCTAAAGATTATCACCAGGAGACGCAAGTCATGATTCAACTTATGTCTCATGATGAAGACGTTATGCCAGATGCAATGGCAGGATTTGCAGCTTCTGCCGCAATTCAACTTTCCGACTTTCCGTTTGAATGTCCTATTTCAGAAGTACGTGTTGGCCGAATTAATGGTGAGTTCATCATCAATCCTTCTCGTACACAGCTTGCGGAAAGTGATATTGACATGGTCATAGGTGCTTCCGCAGAATCTGTGATGATGGTGGAAGGAGAGATGAAAGAAATTTCCGAAGAAGAAATGATAGAGGCAATTAAATTTGCACATGAAGCTATAAAAAAACAATGTGAGGCTCAAGTAAAACTAGCTGAAGCGTTCGGTAAAAAAGAAGTTCGTACCTACGACAAAGAGCGTGAGGATGAAGAACTTTCTAAAAAAGTGCACGATCTTACTTATGACAAAGTATATGCTATTGCCAAAAATGGTTCTTCTAAACAGGAACGCAGCAGTGCTTTCGCAGACATAAAAGAAGAGGTAAAAGCCAGTTTTTCTGAAGAAGAACAGGAAGAAAATAAAGATCTGATCTCTAAGTATTTCTACAAAGCAGAGAAAAAGGCAGTCCGCGATCTTACACTTAATGAAGGTTTACGCCTGGATGGAAGAAAAACAGATGAGATTCGTCCTATCTGGTGTGAGGTAGATTACCTACCCTCTACGCATGGTTCTGCCATTTTCACACGTGGTGAAACGCAGGCACTAGCAACCGTAACACTTGGAACTTCTCGCGAGGCAAACCAGATTGATATGCCTTCTTATGAAGGTGAAGAAACGTTTTACCTTCATTATAACTTCCCTCCTTTTTCTACTGGTGAGGCACGACCTATACGTGGTACATCGCGCAGGGAAGTGGGGCACGGTAATCTTGCGCAACGCGCATTAAAAGGAATGATCCCAGCTGACTGTCCCTACACAGTGCGCGTTGTTTCCGAAATATTGGAATCTAACGGTTCCTCTTCTATGGCTACCGTTTGTAGTGGTACCATGGCGCTTATGGATGCTGGTATTAAGCTTAAAAAACCAGTTTCCGGAATTGCAATGGGTCTAATTTCTGACGCTGAGAGCGGAAAATATGCTGTTTTGAGCGATATTTTAGGTGATGAGGATCATTTAGGTGATATGGACTTTAAAGTGACCGGTACCGCAGATGGGATCACCGCTTGCCAAATGGATATAAAAGTGAAAGGTCTTTCTTATGAAATTCTTGTAAACGCACTTAAACAAGCGTCTTCTGGAAGGTTACATATTCTTGATAAATTGACCGAAACTATTGCGGTGCCCAATGAAGAGGTTAAAGTTCACGCACCAAAAATGGTGACCGTGACCATTCCTAATGAATTTATAGGTGCATTAATAGGACCTGGCGGAAAAGTGATTCAAGAACTTCAGAAAACAACTAAAACCACCATTGTGATCAACGAAGATCCCGTTACCGAAGAAGGTATTGTGGAAATTTTAGGCACTGGTCAAGAAGGAATCGATGCTGTTTTGGCAAAAATTGATTCTATTACCTTCAAACCAGTGGTAGGAAATACGTATCAAGTAAAAGCCATTAAAATGCTTGACTTTGGTGCAGTGGTAGAATATCTTGATGCTCCAGGCAACGAGGTTCTTCTCCACGTTTCAGAATTGGCCTGGGAACGTACTGAAACCGTGACCGATGTGGTGAATTTAGGTGATGTATTTGAAGTAAAATATTTCGGTTTGGACAGCAGGACGCGTAAAGAGAAAGTTTCGCGTAAAGCGCTACTTCCAAAACCTGAAGGTTATTCGGAACGTCCTCCACGTACTGATAGTCGTGACAGCCGGGACAGCCGTGGTCGCGATAATAATCGAGGAAGAGATAGAGACACCCGTCGTGATAGCAGCCGCGGAAGAGATGATAGAAGTAGAGATAACGATCGAAATAAAGATTAAATTTTCATAACATTCTAATTTTCAAAGCGCTTATGTTTCGGCATAAGCGCTTTTTTACTGTCATATTTTCAGGAATTGACTGCTTGTCGCCTATGTGCGCCATATCCGCAATAGTATTT
>JBBPYO010000172.1:0-6880 GCA_038199845.1 Flavobacteriales bacterium | reverse complement strand
TAGCACTGATCTCATTTTTATCGGAATTGATAAAACCTGTGGTTGCGTCTTCTAACTGCTCGTTAATCTTTGCTGCGGTGTAGGCATCCCTAGATAATATGGGGCAGGAGATCGAGGCGCAGTTAATGGCAAAATGAATACGCGGTTCATTCATTTTGCGCAATACGCCATTTTCCAGTCCGCCCAGTGATAATGTTTTATTTCCAATGGGGATAAAAGCTTTGGTAAAAGCTCCATCTATATCCTGAATACATTTTGTTGGATAATTGGTCAAAATCAGATCAACAGTATAGACATTGTATAAATTGATATAATACGCAAGAAGTTCCTGAACAGACCATTTTTTTGTTGGTTGGAGACCAGAGAGTTTTTTCATGTACGCATTAACGATCGGGCGATCGTCTTGAAAACCTTTATAATCTACAAGGCCCTGGCTGTTCACATGCTTTTTCAATAATGCATCCCAATCGCTGTGATCCACATTTATTGCAGAATTTGTAGTCATGGAGGTCAGTTTAGCAGGGACTTTCTTAGTGGGTTGTCCCTGACTGCCCACACCCGCTGCAGAAAGCAGATGACAGGCATTGAAACTGACAGCAATAAATAGAAGTACAAGTATTCTTGAGATTATTTTCATGAGAATTAAAGAAATGAAGTTATTGATGGATAAAAGTTAGCCGATTAGCCGTAAAAGTCGGTTATACTTAACATAATTTTTAGAAAAACAGGGAAAAACAGGGAAAAACAGGGAAAAACAGGGAAAAACAGGGAAAAATGCCTATTTACATTCAAAAAACGAAGATTCATCATATCAAAACGTACCGGAAAATTATTCGTTAATGGGCCTAAAAATCAATAATAAAGCAGCTAAAATGAGCTTCCGCTAAAGCGAAAATGAACAGCCTTTATACAAAAAATATTGTTGTAGTTTTGCAGCGGCTAAGGTAAAGCTGAAAAAATACGCATATGAGTAGTATAGTGGCAATAGTGGGAAGACCGAATGTGGGGAAATCAACTCTTTTTAACCGATTGATCCAGCGGCGCGAAGCGATCGTAGATGCTACAAGTGGTGTTACCCGAGATCGTAACTATGGAAAAACCGACTGGAATGGACGGGAATTTTCTGTAATTGATACTGGTGGTTATATTAAGGGAAGTGATGATGTTTTTGAGGCCGAGATCGACAAGCAGGTAGAACTTGCCATTGAAGAAGCTGACGCCATTATCTTTATGGTGGACGTAGAAGCCGGGATCACAGGTATGGATCAGGATGTTGCCAAATTGCTTCGACGGGTTAAAAAACCTGTTTTTCTGGTAGTGAACAAAGTGGATAATGCGATGCGTGCGCAAAACGCAGTAGAATTCTATAACCTGGGACTGGGTGATTATTTTACCATTGCCAGTATAAATGGCAGTGGTACCGGAGATTTGCTGGATGCCGTTGTGGAAGCATTGCCAGAGATGGAAAATGAAGTAGAAACAGACCTCCCACGTTTTGCAGTTGTAGGTCGTCCCAATGCGGGGAAATCTTCATTTATTAATACATTAATAGGCGAGGAGCGTTATATTGTGACTGATATTGCCGGCACCACGCGTGATTCTATAGATACAAGATATAAAGGTTTTGGTTTCGAATTTAATCTTGTTGATACGGCCGGGATCCGTCGTAAATCAAAGGTTAAGGAAGATCTTGAATTTTATTCGGTGATGCGCTCTGTGCGCGCTATTGAACATTGCGATGTATGTCTCATTGTTGTGGATGCCACCCGCGGATTTGACGGTCAGGTTCAGAATATCTTCTGGCTGGCAGAACGTAACCGCAAGGGGATTGTGATCCTTATCAATAAATGGGATCTTGTAGAAAAAGACACCAAAACCGTAAAAGAATACGAGCGCACCATTCGGGAAGAAATCTCTCCTTTTACTGATGTCCCCATCGTTTTTATCTCTACCGTGAGCAAGCAACGTGTTTTTAAGGCCATTGAAACTGCCATAAAGGTTTATGAGAACCGAAGCAAGCATATAAAAACCAGCGTACTCAACGATACGATGTTGCCCATTATTGAGCACACGCCACCACCCGCGCTCAAAGGCAAATATGTGAAGATAAAATACTGTATGCAGCTACCCACGCCACAGCCGCAATTTGCGTTTTTCTGTAATTTACCACAATATGTGAAGGATCCGTATCGTCGTTTCCTTGAAAATAAACTCCGCGAACAATTTGATTTTAACGGTGTTCCGGTTGCGGTTTATTTTAGGAAAAAGTAAATTGTTTGTAAACAGTATATTTTAATTTGTATACCGTTTTGCTGTGACTTTCTAATAAATTGTAGAATGTATATTGTATACCGTATAATGTTCTGTAGATCTAGAAATTCAGTCTTTACAGATAACATTATACACTATACAACAATAAACGGATTACACAATACAACATTCAGTATACGGCAAAAAAAGTGCTTTAAACAAACATATCTACAATTTGATTTCCAAAGTAGTGTACCAGGTCACTGGCTGCGCGGGGATAATTCCCGGGCCGGGATAACCCGTAGCTCTTCTTGTGAAATAGGAATTATTCAAAAGATTATTTATTCCAGCCTCAAGTTTAAATCTCCCCAAACTATAGGAAGTCGAAAAATCTAAGATTCCGTAGGCGGGGACAGCACCTTCAATGCCTCTTTGACTGTCATTCAAATTCTGTGGCGCGTTAGTTGCATCTGTAAATTGCTTGGACAGATAAGAATACTGCAAACCGGCCAAAAGGTTTCTATATCCAAAATTCAGCCCTGTTTTAAAGTTTACATCCGGAATAAATTCAACTTTATTCCCTTCAATGTTATTCTGATCTGAGCGCAAATATTCAGAATTCGTAAAAGCTGCATTAATGAACAAATTCAGTCTATAATCTTCTGCCTGTTTAAAAAGAGTGTTTTTTATGTTCCAGTCCGCAAAAGTTTCCACACCATAAATGAAGGCATCGCCAACGTTAGTCTTCAGTCTAAAATAATCTGTAGAAGTAGATTGAAAAATCTCCCCGATCCGGTTATCGTATTTTAAACCATAAACGCTCAGATCATAGGAAATAATGTTTGAAAGCCGCCCACGCACGCCCAGATCTGCCGTAAAACCTTCTTCATCTGTAATATTTGGATCAATTACCATACTTGGATTTACAATCCTGATATCATTAAAAGTGACCGATCTGTAGTTTTGAGAAATATTGGCGTAAATTTCATTGGCCACATTCAGGCTGTAACTGCTTCCAATCCCCAGTAAAATAAAACTCCTTTCGAAATTCCGGTTGTCTTCATTTGTTTCATTTACAATGGGATTCCCGGCAAGATCAAGAACGATTTCTTTATACGTGCCTTTTGCCGCTGTGTTTATGTATTCAAACCGAAAACCTGGGGTTATACTCAGTTTATTGGTCAAATTGAATATATTTTCGCCAAAAAATGCCAGGTTTTTATTCGGAAACTGAAATTTTGCCTGGCGGGGATAATTTGGAAATTCATCATCGGCAAAATTAAAATCTGCTCCCGGAGTTGCACTTCCTGCTCCCTGACGCTGCTTATTATCTGAATCATAATATTTTGAACCCAATAGTAAAACAGACTCCCGCTCAAATAGATCATATCTGGAGAGTACTCGAATCTCAGCGCCCCAATTCGAAAAATCATCAACGAGCAGTTCTCTTGGCGCGTTGGGATCGTCCACTTGTGAAACCCGGTTCTCCCTAAAACCAACTGCTTTTCTGGAAGCATCCAACCCAAATAAATTCAAGCTTAATTGCATTCTATCCGTAAATTTATGTTCAAGCTTAAAGTCGAAAAGATTCCAGTTCACGTCAAACCAGTTCCGCTCGCGATTACTGAATTCTGGATCTTTATAGAACTGCACATCGGTCAAACCACCGGGTTGCTGCGCTAGATAGTTTAAATAGGTGTATTCAAATCTGATTTTTGTTTTGTCATTGAATTTCCAACCTAAATGGGCAAAGGCGTTTTTAGAATCGTATTCAGAATTCGGACGGAAACCCTTTCCGGATTTGTAGTTGTAATAGGTGTAATAACTGAATTTCCCGACAGTCCCGCTCAAGCTATTGAAACTGGTAAAAAGATTATAAGAACCAAGCGTTTGTCTTGACACCAACGCTATTTTTTTATCTGGAACCGGCTCTTTAAATTTGAAATTTATAAGTCCGCCAAACTGCGTTCCATACTGTAAAGAAGCAGCCCCGCGAACCACTTGAATCTCCCTTAAAGCTTCCGGCGGTGGCGTATAATAACTTTCAGGATAACCTAGTACATCGGCCGAAATATCGTAACCGTTCTGTCGGGTATTAAAATTCTGAGTCCTGTTGGGATCCAGCCCGCGACCGCCTATGTTCAGCTGAAGACCAGCGTCCCCATTATCATAAATATTCAATCCGACCACCTGACTGTAGATTTCCCTTGCATTGTTGGCGGCCAGGTTTCCGGAGACTTTATCCATCAGCACAACTTCACTTTTCTTACCTGCGTAAATGGCCGTACCCTCCACCTTTCTGAGTTTACGCAGTGCGAAGATCTGTTCTCGCCTGTTTGTGATCGTTACTTCATTGAGGCTTTCAGCTAAGGGAAAAAGTTCAAAATTAAACTTCATATTTTGCTGAATGGAAATTTCTTGCTCGGTAATTTCAAAAGCATAGCCAAAAACGGCAAATACATATATTCCTTCTTTTAACTGCTTTATGATAAATTCACCGTTTTGATCTGCCACGGTCAGTTTTCCGGTTGTTTTGTTCCAGATTTCCGCATCGGCAACCGGATCTCCGGTTGCTGAAGAAGTGACTTTTCCACTTACGGAATATTGCGCATTCACAAATAGGCTAAAAAAGAAAAATATACTAAAGACCTTTAATTTCATCGTCGAAGGGTAAAATAAATGTTTTGTGTTTAAAAGAATCTGTGTAGTCAAGCAAGTTAATCTCCGGACTTATATAGGGAGCGCTTTTTCTGCCATTGAGACCTACGTAGCTTTCTACATAAACTTCAATATTCTTATGACCATCCTTTCGGAAATGTTCGGCTAAAAAATGTGCATATTCCAGTATAAAATCCGGCTGAAAGGCCATTTGTTTTTCCTGAAATGGACTCAGAAAATCAGAATTATCAACATAAAACCGCTTTCCTGTTTTGGAATCGACCACCTTGAATTCTGCATATCCCGCTTTTTCCATCAGCATCACCCTCCACGAAAAGCGATATCCTTCTTCCGTCCAAAATAATTCTTCCGGATAAAGCAAATATCTCCACGGAAACAAGATCTGAATCATAAAAAACACCGCTACTACTGGAAGGATAATTTTCCGCTTTGCGGAAGTGAAAACCAGCTGGCGTCCATTGTCAAATTTTGTTTTATTGATCTTAAACCAATCTGCAACTTTTTGTAATATGATATGATGCACTTTCGGACTAAAAAAAATAAGCGCGCTGACAATCATAATATATGGGAACATGCCGATGGGAAATAAAACCCGGGTCATCACATGGAAAATGATCACCATGAGAAAAGCCACAAATCGTGTTCGCTTCCAAAGTAAAAGGAATGGAATGAGCAGGTCGTAGAACATTCCGCTCCAACTGAAAAAGTACGCGATCCATTCCTGCTGCATTAAATCACCCAGAAAAGAAAGATCATATTTTGACGGAAGCCATATTTTTAACGGCATTGCCCTAAGCAGCCAATCTGAATTGAGTTTGGCCAGGCCAGCATAAAAATAAACGATTGCTAGCAAGAACTTTATCGCGTCAATGTTCCAACGAGGGATTCTCTGAAAAGCTTTTCTTGGATCTTTCCATGCATCCAAAGAAAAATATGTGTTGGCCGGAAGAAAGATCAGCAAAAAACCAATAATACTTATAAAATAATAATGGTTGAGGTATGTGGTCTTATCCATGAGTTCGATATAGGTAAAACTCAGGAAAAAGAGGATGATTGCCATTCTAAACTTATATCCTATGGCGACAAAAAGTGCAGAAAGACCACAAATCACAAAAAGCAAATAGGTGAAATCGCCAAGCGGTCTCACCCATTCAAAGCCATAATAACTAAAATGAAATTTAGGCGTTATATAGAGTTTTTCGATCCATCCATGCAGCCAGAACCTCACGATACTGGCAAACATCATAAGGCCAAAACCTATCCTGAAAACAGCCAGTGGTGCCGATTCAGAATATGAATTAAAATATTTCCCAATGGATACTTTCATCAAAAACAATTAATCTCCATCAGAATCCACATAATCCACGCTAATGGAAAGCGCCTGAAGCAGATCCAATTTTAAAAGCACAACTTCTTTTTGAAGTTCGTCATGTGCTTTCAGCATTGCATTGTTATTGGTTTCTACCTGAAGCTGCAAATTGGCATCAAGATCTCCAGACTGCGATTTAATAGCATCAAATTGCGTTAAAATAGCATCTGCGAGTTCCTTCTTATTCAGTGCCTCAAGATATTGAGCATAACTTTCTCCGGTTTTATCGCTTCCAAAATGTTTTCCATTGAAAAAATCCTTGCTGCTTTCCAATGCCTGTAGATACAATTGTTTAGAAAGATTTTTGGAATAATATGCTTCTACATTAGCTGGTGACGGAGTTCCCGTCAATGCTCCCGAAGGAAATCCAATTTTACCAGAACGTAGAAACTTTTCAAAATACATAATGTATTTATTGCTCAAACGATCAATGGAACCTGTGCTCGAAGAACTCGTATTTTTAACAAAAGTATCGCGATAATTTCCTTGCCAAGATGTGGTCACTTCGGCCGTTAGCGTATTCACACGTTGTGAAACCGCTGTAAGATACGCCCTGTAATTCTCGGCATTTTCATCAATTGC